>NZ_JBFUDR010000212.1:0-11294 GCF_056404615.1 Massilia sp. P2_C2
GCCAGCGCGGCCAGCGCGGCCACCCTGTACGACCTGCCTGCCGGCCGCACGGGCGCGCCGCTCGATGCCGTCAGCGCGCGTCCCGACTTCGCGATCCTGGCCTACCCGGTGATCACGATGGAGCCGCCGGTCGCGCACATGGGCTCGCGCTACTTCCTGCTGGGCGACCATCCGTCGCCCGAACTCGTCCAGCTGATGTCGGTCGAGAAACAGGTGAATGCCAACACGCCGCCCACGTTCCTGTTCCATTCCCAGGACGATGGCGCCGTGCCGATCGAGAACAGCATCCTGTTCTTCCAGGCGCTGACGCGCGCGCACGTGCCGGCGGAGATGGCCTTCTTCGAGCGCGGGGGGCATGGCATGGCGATGAATACCGGCCTCGGCAATGCTTCGAACTGGCCGAAGCGCGTGGAGGAATGGCTGCGCTACCGCAACCTCATCGTCCAGTAATCCGTTCCTCACTCGCACGATCTATGGACGCAGCTACGTCGATAGCGCGTCCTTGATGTTGCCAATGTCCGCTGCGGCGCCGGAAGGCCCGCAGCGGTCTTTTTTTGGGGCTTGCGCGATCAGGGCAACCCTTTTTGCACTCTCAAGCCGTGCCAGGCCGAGCCCCCTACACCTGCCTTGCGAACAAAACCGTTCGTGTTGATCTGCGTCACACGTGAACACCATTGACAGTGGAAAACAGAGAGGTTTAGACTGTGTTAATTATAATTAATGCTAACTTAATTTTTCGTTAATGTCGTTGCTGCATCGCTCGCCAGGCGAGCGGACGGCGACACGCCGCTAGGCGGATAACGAAGCCTTGCCGGTTCCGCACAACATCCGACGCAGATCGGAGGGTGCAGCCGGCCCCGATCGGCAGGGCAGACGCGGGCAGGGTGCAGGCACTACCCCGGCAGCAGGAAAGGAGTTCGCTCAGGCAAGGGCGATTCTTTCGCTTTACCACGCGGCAGACGTTCGACGAAACGGCTGCGCCGGCATGGCGAAGCGCCTGTGAGACGGGAAATCAATCAATTCCTTCATTGAGGAGACAAGCGTGAAGAAGAAATACAACCTCGTTATCCCGGCCCTGGTCGCCGGTATTCTTGCCGGCTGCAGCGGCGGCAACACGACCCCGGGCGCGACGGGTACCCAGGCTCCGGCCCTGGCTGCCACCACCGGCTCGGCCACGAGCTGGTCGGCGGTGAAGTGGGGCGGCGGCGGCTATGTGACCGGACTGATCTACCACCCGGTCAATTCGAGCCTGCTGTACGCGCGCACCGACGTCGGCGGCGCCTACCGCTGGAACGCGACCAATTCGACGTGGACGCCSATCACCGACGGCCTCGGTTGGGGCCCCAACGAAGGTCAATTCCACGGCGTCGAGAGCCTGGCCCTYGACCCGAMCAACGACCAGCTCGTCTAYATGGTCACCGGMGATACCGCGACGYMGWMSYCGGYTCASAATGGCCGGATCTATATCTCCAGCGACCGCGGCACCAMCTGGACGCACTACGACCTGCCGTTCGCGGTGGGTGGCAACGATGACGGCCGGGSCTACGGYGARCGYCTGTCGATCGACCCCSAGCTGCCGTCGAYCATGTACTATGCCACGCGCCAGGACGGCCTCTGGACGAGTACGGACTCGGGTCACACCTGGGCCCAGGTCACGAGCTTCTCGAGCACCAGGCTTACCAACGGCGGCCAGGTGTACGGCACCGGGCAGGTCGTGTTCGATACGTCGAACAACGGGACGGGACAGCAGACCTGGGTCATGTGGGCCACTGTCAACCCCGACTACGCCCAGGCGGCGGGCCTGACCTCCACGCTGTTCAAGTCCACCAACGGCGGCTACTCGTGGACGCCGGTGTCGGTGCCGTCCGCGGTGTCCGGCTACTACATCCCGCATGTCGTGCGCGCCGCCGACGGCTATTTCTACATCGCGTTCAACCAGACCGGCGGCCAGGGCAGGCCCGGTCCCGGCTATGTCTACAAGTTCGGCGGCGGGGCCAATGGCGAAACCTGGACCCAGCTGCTGAGCACGACCAGCATGGGCGTCGGCGGCCTGTCGATCAACGGTACCGGCTCGACCACCCGCATCGCGGTGGGCATGACGGGCTGGGCCGACAGCAGCAAGCAAATCCAGGTGTCCGACGACGCCGGCGCCACCTGGCACGAAGTCGAGGCCAACATGCCGCATACCTCGGACACGTGCAAAGGCTGGATCGAGGGCGTCACGATCGACCCGGCGAACCGCGACCACATCATGCACATCCACGGCGGCGGCATCTGCGAAACCACGAACGCCTCCTCGGCCACGCCGACCTGGAGTCCCAAGGTCGACAACCTGGAAGAGACCGCCACGCTGTTCGCCGCCGCAGCCCCGGCCGGTGCGGCGTACAAGCTGATCAACAGCGCGGGCGACATCGGCACGTGGGTCATCTCGGACCTGACGACGCGGCCGACGAAGGGGCCCCTGGACAGCTGGAGCAGCGGCAATTCGGCGGACATGGCGTGGTCTGATCCGACCTACATCGCCGCCACCGGCGTCGACAATGCCAACGGCACTGTCGTCAAGGCCTTCTGGTCCGGCGACTCCGGCAGTACCTGGTCGCAGTTTGCGACGCTGCCTACTGGCGGCTCGGCGAGCGGGAGCCAGGTGCAGAGCGTGGCGGTCACGTCCCGCAACAACCTGGTCTGGGCACCGCAGGACTCGGTGCCGTCGTACACCACGGACAATGGTGCGACCTGGACGCAGACCAACCTGCCGGCGTTCACCGCCACCTGGAACGGCTTCTTCCGTGCCTATCGGCTGGCCGCGGACCGCGTGAATCCGAACAAGGTCTACGCCTTCGATTCGGGCGGCGCTCCGTGGAGTGGGCAGCCGGGCAAGGTCTACATCTCGTACGATGGCGGCCATAACTTCGGGCTGAGCGGGATGTGGGGGGCCGCGAACATGGCGCCGAACGCGTGGGGGGGCACGTCGATGGTCGTGAACCCGAACGCCGAGGGCGACATCTGGGTGGCCGACGGCAATGCCCTGTACCACTCGGTGAACTCGGGCTGGAATTGGGTGCAGGTCGGCTCCTTCGCGTCCGCCAACGGCACGATGGGCGCCACCAAGGTCGCGTTGGGCAAGGCACAGGTCGGCTCGCCGTACTCGGCCGCGATCTACGTGGAAGGAACGCTGAACGGCCAGTGGGGCATTTTCCACTCCGACGATGGCGGTGCGACCTGGTCGCGCTGGAACGATGACGCGCACCAGTTCGGCGGCAGCGCCGTGGTGGTGGGCGACTGGAACACCTATGGCCGTATCTACGTCAACGGTGTTGCCCGTGGTCTGCAATACAGCAACTGAGTAGCACGTCCCTGACGTAGGCAACGACCGCTGCGGCTCCGGAAGGGGTCGCAGCGTTTTTTTTATATCTGATATTCAATAAACATATTGACAGTGAGAAAGGGTGAGAATTAGACTGCATTCATTCTCATTAATCTTGAGCAAATGTTTCGTTAATTGTTTCGAGATCCGAGAGTTCCTGGATGGGTTGCAAAAATAAAAAGACGGTGCGCACCGCGCCGATGTCGAGGGTGACGAAACATCGCCACGAGACGCCGGCGGCGACACCGATCGCGGGACCTTGCCGCCATGCCCGCCATGGCGGCAAGTCCGGCGCGGCGGAGCTACATTCCAATTGGAAAACATTCCTTAGAGGAGATATCATGATTCGCAAGCACAACTTCATCATCCCGGCCCTGGTTGCCGGCATCCTGGCCGGTTGCAGCGGCGCCAGCACGACTCCGGGCGTGTCGGGCAACGCACCCGTCCTGGCCGCCACCACCGGCTCGGCCACCAGTTATACGAGCGTGAAGTGGGGCGGCGGCGGCTACGTCACCGGCCTGATCTACCATCCGGTCAACGCGAGCGTCATGTACGCACGCACCGACGTCGGCGGCGCCTACCGCTGGAACAATTCGAACGGCTCGTGGACGCCCATCACCGACGGCATCGGCTTCAACGCGGGCGAAACTACCTACCACGGCGTCGAAAGCCTTGCCCTCGATCCGACCAACGACAATAAAGTGTACCTGGTCACGGGCTTGAGCACGCACAGCTGGGACGGCTCCGCCCTGATCAATGGCCGCATCTATGTCTCCAATGACCGCGGCGCGAGCTGGACGCACTACGACCTGCCGTTCCCGGTGGGCGCCAACGAACACTCCCGCGCCGTCGGCGAACGCCTGAAGCTCGACCCCACCAATCCGTCGACGATGTTCTACGCCTCGCGCACCGCCGGCCTGTGGAAGAGCACGGACTCGGGCCAGACCTGGACCCAGACCGGGTTGTCGAGCAAGGTGCTGACCGGCAGCGAGATCGTAGGCCTGAGTACGTCTCCGGTGGGCGTCGAGCAGATCATCTTCGACAACTCGAACGTGGGCGGCGGCGGGACGACGTGGATCATGTACGCCGCCATCGCGCCGGACTACGTGCAGAAGGCGGGCCTGACCTCGACCCTGTACAAGTCGACCAACGGCGGCTACTCGTGGACGCCGGTGTCCGTGCCGTCCAACGTGGCCGGCTACTACGTCCCGCACGCGCTGCGCACCAACGACGGCAACTACTACTTCGTGTTCAACCAGAGCACCGGCGAGGGCCCCGGTGGTCCCGGCTACCTCTACAAGTTCGGCGGCGTGACCAACGGCGAGACCTGGACCCAGCTCGCCACCACCACGCAGGGCGGTTACGGCGGCGTGTCCGTCTACGGCACCGGTTCGACGGCCCGCATCGCGCTGACCGTGACCTCATGGAACGACGGCCAGCAGGCCGTCCAGCTGTCCGACAACGGCGGCGCCACCTGGCGCGAAATCGCGGACGGCATGGTGCATTGGGGCGGCGGGTACCGGGGCTGGGTGGACGACATCGAGATCGATCCGGGCAACAAGGATCACATCATGCATGTCCACGGCGGCGGCGTCTGGGAAACCTGGAACGCGTCGTCGGCCACGCCGAGCTGGGACACTCCGGTCAACAACCTCGAGGAAACCGCGACCCTGGCGATCGTCACGCCGCCGGCCGGCGCGTCGTACAAGTTCGTCAACAGCGTGGGCGATATCGGGACCTGGCTCCAGACGGACCTCGCGGCGACGCCGACCAAGACGCCAAAGAACGCATTTGGCAATGGCAACGCGGCCGACGTGTTGTGGTCCGATTCGACCTACATCGTCACTGCCGGCTACGTCGCCAACCCCGACGTCGCCTACGGCTCCTGGTCCGGCGACGGCGGCAACACGTGGTCGGACTTCGCGACTTTGCCCGCCGGCGCCTCCACCAACTTCAGCTACACGGCGAGCATCGTGACCCCGTTCCGCAACAACGCGATCTGGGCGCCCGCCAACTCGGTGCCGTCGTACACGACGAACAATGGCGCGAGCTGGACCTCGACCAATCTGCCGGCGCTGTCCGCTGTCGGTACCCATCGTGGCTACCGCCTGGTGGTCGACCGCAAGAATCCGAACAAGGTCTACGCCTACGATTCGGGCGGCGCATGGTGGGGAACGCCGGGCAAGGTCTACGTCTCGACCGATGGCGGGCATAACTTCACGCTGAGCCAGGGTTCGGTGTCGGCGAACCTGGCACCGAACGGCTGGGGAGACACCTCGCTGGCGGTCAACCCGAACGTCGAGGGCGACCTCTGGCTGGCCGACGGCAATGCCGTGTACCACTCGACCAATTCGGGCGCGAGCTGGACGAAGCTGAACGGCTTCGCGACGATCCCGGCCAGCGGTTCGACGGGCCAGCAGGATGGTGCCAGCATCATCGCCCTGGGCAAGGCGCAGACAGGAAGCCCGTACTCGGCGGCGATCTACGTCGTGGGCGCGATGAACGGCGTGTGGGGCGTCTACCACTCCGACGACGGCGGCGCCACCTGGGCCCGTTACAACGATGACGCCCACCAGTACGGCGGCATCGGCGTGATGGCGGCCGACTGGAACACCTACGGCCGCATCTACTTCAATGGTGCCGGCCGCGGCCTGATCTACACCAACTGAGCAGTACGTCCCTGACGTAGCTCATGACCGTTGCGGCACCGGAAACGGGCCGCAACGGTTTTTTTTTGCGATCGTGAATTCGGTTGACAGTAAAAAAAAGTGAGGATTACACTATAGTTAATGTTCATTAATTCTGTTCGCATGGTTTGTTAATGCGATCCGATGTCCGATACCGACCGAAGGCATGCAGCCGGCCTGGTCTGGTAAAGCCAAAGAGCGCCGCTCCATCGCTGGAGTCGACGAAGCGGGCCGCTTGAAGTGTTCCTTGTTTGACGTCGTACGCGACCGTGAGACATCACGGCCTCCGCGTGTGGCGGTCTAAGTTTCTTATATATAAAAAACGTTGATACGTGGCATGGCGCTGCCGGATCGCGATGGACAACCTCGCCTTCGGGCGCCTGCAACGACGTCGGCGACAGGAAGCGCGCTTCGCGCCGGTCAGGCGCGGCCTGCCTTGCCGCCGTGCCGGACGATCTCCGGCACGGCGGCAGGGCCAGCGCGGCGGGACTACGTTGCTCTAACCGGAAAACGTCAATCCAATCCTTCAACGGAGACATAATGATTCGGAAGCAAACATTCATCATCCCGGCGCTGCTCGCGGCGCTTCTCGCAGGTTGCAGCGGGGGCAGCACGACCCCGGGCGTGTCGGGCCACGCGCCCGCCCTCGCCGCGACCACCGGCTCGGCCACCAGTTATACGAGCGTGAAGTGGGGCGGCGGCGGCTACGTCACCGGCCTGATCTACCACCCGACCAGCTACAACGTCCTGTACGCCCGCACCGACATCGGCGGCGCCTACCGCTGGAATGGGGGCGGCTCGTGGACGCCGATCACCGACGGTATCGGCTTCAACGCGGGCGAAGGTAGCAACCACGGCGTCGAAAGCATCGCCCTGGATCCGACCAACGACAACAAGGTGTACCTGGTCACGGGCATGTACTCCCACGACTGGCAGGGCACCCCGATCAACGGCCGCATCTATGTCTCCGGCGACCGCGGCAACAGCTGGACGCACTACGACCTGCCGTTCCCGGTCGGCGGCAACGAGGACGCCCGCGCCATCGGCGAACGCCTGAAGCTCGACCCCACCAATCCGTCGACGTTGTTCTACGCCTCGCGCACGGCCGGCCTGTGGAAGAGCACGAACTCGGGCCAGACCTGGACCCAGACCGGTTTGTCGAGCAAGGTGCTGACGGCCAGCGAGATCCAGGGGCTGGGTACCGCGCCGGTGGGCGTCGAGCAGATCATCTTCGACAACTCGAACGTGGGCGGCGGCGCGACGACGTGGATCATGTACGCCGCCATCGCGCCGGACTACGTGCAGAAGGCAGGCCTGACCTCGACCTTCTACAAGTCCGTCAACGGCGGCGCCACGTGGACGCCGGTGTCGGTACCGTCCAACGTGTCCGGCTACTTCGTCCCGCACGCGCTGCGCAACACCGACGGCAACTACTATGTGGTGTTTAACAAGAACTCCGGGCAGGGCGCCCAGGGCCCGGGCTACCTCTACAGGTTCGGCGGCGTGGCCAACGGCGAGACCTGGACCCAGCTCGCCACTACCACGCAGGGCGGCTACGGCGGCGTGTCCATCTACGGCACCGGCTCCACGGCCCGCATCGCGCTGGCAGTGACCGGTACATGGAGCGCCGGCCAGCCGGCCGTCCAGCTGTCCGACAACGGCGGCGCCACCTGGCGCGAAATCGCGGACGGCATGACGCACTGGGGCGGAGGATACAGGGGCTGGATCGACGACATCGAAATCGATCCGACCAACAAGGATCACATCATGCACATCCACGGCGGCGGCGTCTGGGAAACCTGGAACGCGTCGGCGGCCAGTCCGAGCTGGGACGCTCCGGTCAACAACCTCGAGGAAACCGCGACCCTGGCGCTCGTCACGCCGCCGGCCGGCGCGTCGTACAAGTTCGTCAACAGCGCGGGCGATATCGGCACGTGGGTCCAGACGGACCTCGCGGCGACGCCGACCAGGACGCCCAACAGCGCATGGAGCAATGGCAATGTCGCGGACGTGTTGTGGTCCGATTCCACGTTCATCGTCGGCACCGGCCTGCTGAACTCGAGCAATACCACCTTCGGCTTCTGGTCGGGCGATGCCGGCAACACGTGGTCGAATTTCGCCACCCTGCCCAACGGCGCCTCCGGCTCCGGCGCGCAGAGCATCGCGGTCACATCCCGCAACAACGTGATCTGGGCGACGAGGAACTCGGCGCCGTCGTGGTCGTCGAACAATGGCGGGAGCTGGAGTGCGACCAACCTGCCGGCGCCGACCACCACCAGTATCGATAACGCCTACCACCTGGCGGTCGACCGCAGGAATCCGAACAAGGTCTATGCCTACGATGCGGGTGCCGCCAACTGGACCAATACGACGGGCAAGGTCTATGTGTCGACCGATGGCGGCCACAACTTCACGCTGAGCCAGGGCTCGGTGGCGGCGAACCTGGCCAACAACCAGTTCGGGGTCACCTCGATGGTCGTCAACCCGAACGTCGAGGGCGACATCTGGCTGGCCGACGGCAATGCCGTGTATCACTCGACCAATTCGGGTGCGAGCTGGACGAAGCTGAACGGCTTCGCGACGGTCGCGCAAAATGGCTCGACGGGCCAGTTGCAGGGGGCAAGTGCGATCGCGTTGGGCAAGGCACAGACCGGCAGCTCGTACTCGGCCGCAGTCTACGTCGTGGGCACGATGAACGGCGTGTGGGGCATCTACCACTCCGACGACGGCGGTGCGACCTGGGCGCGTTACAACGACGACGCGCACCAGTACGGCGGCGTCGGCGTGATCGCCGCTGACTGGAACACCTATGGCCGTATCTACTTCAGTGGTACGGGCCGGGGCCTGATCTACACCAACTGATGACGTCCCTGGCGTAGCCAATGACCGCTGCGGTACCGGAACGGTCCGCAGCGGTCTTCCCGAAGACAGGTTCTGAACACACAAAAAAAGTCGGTGCGGCGTCCGGCGGTGCCGGCGCCGATGCCGACGACAGGAAACGCGCTCATGCCGGTCAGGCCAGCGCGGCGGAGCTACGTCGATCCATCCCGAAAAACATGAAATCTATCCTTGATAGAGGAGACACTATGGAACGGAAGCACAACCTCGTCATCCCGGCGCTGCTCGCGGCGCTTCTTGCCGGCTGCAGCGGCGGCAGCACAACCCCCGGCGCGTCGGGCACGGCCCCCGTCCTTGCCGCCACCACCGGCTCGGCCACCAGCTATACGAGCGTGAAGTGGGGCGGCGGCGGCTACGTCACCGGCCTGATCTACCATCCGACCACGGCGAACGTCCTGTACGCGCGCACCGACATCGGCGGCGCCTACCGCTGGAATTCGACCACGTCGTCGTGGACGCCCATCACCGACGGCCCCGGTTTCAGCGGGGGCGAGAGCCGGTTCCATGGCGCCGAAAGCATCGCCCTCGATCCGAACAACGACCAGCTCGTCTACATGATGACCGGCATGTACACGTTCGAAGGCAATGGCCGCATCTATATCTCCAGCGACCGCGGCAMCAMGTGGACGCACTACGACGTGCCGTTCCCGATGGGCGGCAACAATCCCGCCCGCGCGATCGGCGAGCGCCTGTCGGTCGACCCGAATAATCCATCGACGCTGTTCTATGGCTCGCGCACGGCCGGCCTGTGGAAGAGCACGGACTCTGGTCACACCTGGGCCCAGGTTACGTCGCTGTCCACGCTGCAACTGACGAACGACCAGGTCAACACGATGGGTGGCTGGGTGACGGGCGTCGAGTCCCTGCTGTTCGATACGTCGATCAGGGGCACCGGTACGCCGACCTCGACGCTGTATGTCGCCATCGCCCAGGACTACGCCAACGCGGCGGGCCTGACGTCGACCTTCTACAAGTCCACCGACGGCGGTGCGACGTGGACACCGGTGGCGGTCCCGTCCGCCGTGTCCGGCTACTACGTCACGCACATGGTACGCGCCGCCGACGGCACGATCTATGTGGCGTTCAGCGCGGGCGCCGGTCCGGGTGTCGCCGGTCCCGGCTACCTGTACAAATTCAGTGGCGGTACGTGGACGCAGGTCGTCAGCAATTCGTCCGCCGGCTACGGCGGCCTGTCGGTGTACGGCTCCGGCCCGACGACCCGCATCGTGCTGGGCGTTTCCAACACCTGGGGCTCCGGCCAGATCGTCCAGTTGTCGGACAACGCCGGTCTCACCTGGCGCGAGATCGAACAAGGCATGCCGCATACGCCGGCGAGTAACGGCGTCGGGGGCTGGGTGGACGACATCGAGATCGATCCGTCCAATCCCGACCACATCTCGCACATCCATGGCGGCGGCATCGTCGAAACGAGGAACGCGTCGGCGGCCACGCCGAGCTGGAACGCCGCGGTCACCAATCTCGAGGAAACCGCCACGCTGGCCCTCATCACGCCGCCGGCCGGCGCAGCGTACAAGTTCGTCAACAGCGCGGGCGACATCGGCACGTGGCTCCAGACGGACCTTGCGGTGCAGCCGACCAAGGGCCCGAGCACGGCCTGGAGCAGCGGCAATGCCGCCGACCTGCTGTGGTCCGATCCCACCTTCATCGTCGGCAATGGCGTGATCAACGCGTCCAATACTGCCTTCGGCTTCTGGTCCGGCGATGGCGGCAACACGTGGTCGAACTTCGCGAAGCTGCCCACCGGCGCATCCACCAACAAGGGCAGCACGGGGAGCATCGTGGCCACGTCCCGCAGCAACATCGTCTGGGCGCCGCCCAACTCGGTGCCGTCCTACACGACGAACACCGGCTCGCGCTGGACCCAGTCCAACCTGCCTTCGCTTCCCGCCGTCGGCTGGGATCGCGGCTACCGCCTCGTGGCCGACCGCAAGAATGCGAACAAGGTCTATGCCTACGATTCCGCCGGGGCACCGTGGAACAACACGACGGGCAAGGTCTACGTCTCGACGAATGGCGGCCATACCTTCACGCTGAGCCAGGGCTCGGTGAGCGCGAACCTGGCGCCCAACGCGTATTGGACCACGTCGATGGTGGTCAACCCCAACGTCGAGGGCGACCTGTGGCTGGCCGACGGCAACACCGTGTACCACTCCACGGACTCGGGGGGCACCTGGACGAAGCTGAACGGCTTCGCGACGGTCCCGGCCAACGGGTCGACGGGGGCGTTGCAGGGGGCCAGCGCGATCGCCCTGGGCAAGCCGCTCGCCGGTTCTCCGTATTCGGCCGCGATCTACGTCGTGGGCACGATGAACGGCGTGTGGGGC
>NZ_JBFUDR010000213.1:0-11192 GCF_056404615.1 Massilia sp. P2_C2
CTGAAAGGCGAGCTGGATTACGGCGCGGGCCTCGGCGGTCACTCGTACCCGGTCTTCAAGAACTTCTACGGCGGCGGCATCGGATCGGTGCGCGGCTACGAAAGCTCGTCGCTCGGTATCGTCGATCCGTTCACGTACGACGCCCTGGGCGGCGCCAAGCGCGTCATCGGCAACGCCGAGCTGCAGTTCCCGTTCCCGGGCAGCGGCCAGGATCGCTCGCTGCGCTGGTTCACCTTCGCCGACACGGGCCAGGTCTACCAGGAGCACGAGCCGATCCGCACGTCCCAGCTGCGCTATTCGGCCGGTATCGGCCTGTCGTGGATTTCCCCGGTGGGTCCGCTGAAGTTGAGTTATGCTAAGCCCTTGAACGCGAAGCCGGGCGATCGCCTGGAGCGCTTCCAGTTCCAGATGGGTACCGGTTTCTGATACGGCCACCATCGCCGAGACAAGGATTGCGGAAATTATGTTGAAAAAATCGTTAGCGTCGCTGCCGGGGAGCCTGGTGCTGGCGCTGGTGTGCGCCGGTGCGATGGCGCAGGCGTCGGCGCAGTCCTCCTTGGGCCGCATCGGCTTCGTCTACACGGAGCGCCTGATGACCGAGTCCAAGCTCGCCAAGGCGGCGGATGCGAAGCTGCAGTCGGAGTTCTCCAAGCGCCAGAAGCAGCTCGACGACATGCTGCAGCGCTACAAGCAAAGCCGCGAGAAGTTCGACGAAGAGGCGCCGAAACTGTCCGACGTCGACCGCACCAGGCGCACGCGCGAGCTGCTCGACATGGAAAAGGACGTGCAGCGTATGCAGCGCGAATATAACGAGGACCTGTTCCAGCGCAAGAACGAAGAGCGCGCCGCCATCGCCCAGAAAGCCTATAAACTGATCGAACAGGTGGCCGAACAGGAACACCTCGACGTCGTGCTGCAGGAAGCCGTCTGGACCAGTCCGCGCATCGACATCACCGACCGGATCCTCAAACTGCTCGACAAGTGAGCCGCACGGCTCCCGCGACGCCGGCCGGCTCGACGAGCGGCCGGCCATTTTCACTTCTTTTACGGAACGACCACGATGGGCACTCGACTGGGTGATTTGGTCGAACGCTTCGGTGGCCAGCTGGTGGGTGACCCGAACCTCGAGGTTCAAGGCATCGCACCGCTCGACAGCGCCGACGCTTCGCACATCAGCTTTCTCAGCAACAGCAAGCTGCGCGCGCTGGCGGCTCAGAGCCGCGCGGCGGCGCTGATCGTCTCGCCGCTCGACGACGCCACCGTCGCCACCACATACGGCGGCGCGCGCATCGTCACCACCAACCCCTATGCATATTTTGCCCGCGCCGCGCAGTACTTCGTCGCGCTCGACGAGGCGCCGCCGCCGCACGGCATCCACCCGAGCGCCGTCGTGCACGAGACGGCAAGCATCGACCCGACCGCGCACATCGGCCCGAACGTGACGGTGGAGGCGGGCGCCAGCATCGGTCCCGGCGTGGTGATCGACGCCGGCTGCTTCGTCGGCCGCGACGCCGAGATCGGCGCCGGCACGCACCTGTTCGCGAACGTGACCTTCCATGCGCGCTGCAAGGTCGGCAAGCGCGGCATCCTGCACTCGGGCGCCGTGATCGGCACCGACGGCTTCGGCTTCGCGCGCGAGAACGGCGTGTACATCAAGATCCCGCAGACGGGCCGCGTGCTGATGGGCGACGACGTCGACATCGGCGCCAACACGACGATCGACCGCGGCGCGCTGGAGGATACCGTGATCGAGGATGGCGTGAAGCTCGATAACCAGATCCAGATCGGCCACAACTGCCGCATCGGGGCGAATACGGCCATGGCCGGCTGCGTGGGGGTGGCGGGCAGCGCGAAGATCGGCAAGAATTGCACGTTCGGCGGCGCCGCCATGGTACTGGGCCATCTGGAAATCGCGGACAACGTCCATATCTCCTCGGGCAGCATGGTGTCGCGCTCCGTGCTCGAACCCGGGCAGTACACGGGTTTTTATCCGCTCGCGAAGAATGCCGAGTGGGAAAAGAGCGCCGCCATCGTGCGCAACCTGTCTTCGCTGCGTGAAAAGATGCGCAGCCTGGAAAAACAGATCAAACAACTGACGGAACCACAGAACAAAAATGACCACTGAAGCCGTAAACACCGCCGCCACCAATAAAACGCTGGGCATCAACGAAATCAAGGAATACCTGCCGCACCGCTACCCGCTGCTGCTGGTCGACCGCGTGCTCGACTATGAACTGGGCAAGACCATCACCGCGATCAAGAACGTGACTGTCAACGAAGAATTCTTCAACGGCCACTTTCCGCACAAGCCCGTCATGCCGGGCGTCCTGATGATCGAGGCGCTGGCCCAGACGGCCGCGATCCTGTCGTTCATGACCATGAACGTCAGGCCGGACGAGAACTCCGTCGTGTACTTCGTCGGCATCGACAATGCGCGTTTCAAGCGCCCCGTCGAGCCGGGCGACCAGCTCAAGATGGATATCGAGATCCTGCGCACGTCGCGCGGCATCTGGAAGTACAAGGCCGTCGCCAGCGTCGACGGCAAGGTGGCCGTCGAGGCGGAGTTGATGTGCACGATCCGCGCCAATGAATCGACGCAAAGCACGGCGCAGGTAGCGGGGCAGTGATGAGCAGGATTCACCCGAGCGCGATCGTCGATCCGAAGGCGGAGCTGGACAGCTCGGTCGAGGTCGGCCCGTATTCGATCATCGGCCCGGACGTGCGCATCGACGCCGGCACCGTGGTGGGGCCGCACGTGGTCATCGAAGGCCATACGACGATCGGCAGGGACAACCGCATCTTCCAGTTCGCGTCGCTGGGCGCGGCCCCGCAGGACAAGAAGTGGGCCGGCGAACCGACGCGCCTGGAGATCGGCGACCGCAACACCATCCGCGAGTTCTGCACGTTCAACCTCGGCACCGCGCAGGACGCCGGTGTCACGCGCCTCGGCAGCGACAACTGGATGTCGGCGTACACGCACCTGGCGCACGATTGCCAGGTCGGCAGCAACACGATCTTCTCGAACAACGCGCAGCTCGCGGGCCACGTGCACGTGGGCGACTGGGCGATCCTCTCCGGCTATTGCGGCGTGCACCAGTTCTGCAAGATCGGCGCGCATGCTTTCATCGGCATGTACACGAGCCTCACGCAGGACGTGCCGCCGTTCGTCCTCGTCTCCGGCAACCCGGCCGAGGCGCATGGCGTGAACATCGAAGGCCTGAAACGCCGCGGCTTCACGCGCGAGCAGATCAACGCCATCCGCGCCGCGTACAAGCTGATCTACCGCTCCGGCCTCACGCTGGAAGAGGCGAAGGCGAAGCTGGCGGAAGAGGAGGCGGCCGCCGGCGACGCGGCACCGCACCTCCGCGCGCTGCGCGACTTCCTCGACAGCACGAGCCGTGGCATCGTGCGCTGACATGCGCGTAGGCGACGTGCGCGTAGGCGACATGTCGCTGGCCCTCGTGGCCGGCGAAGTCTCGGGCGACCTGCTCGCGGCGCGCCTGATGGCGGGGCTGAAGCCGGTGCTGCCGGGCGTGTCCTTTTCCGGCATCGGCGGTCCGCGCATGCTGCAGGAGGGCCTGGTCTCCGACGTCCCGATGGACACGCTCACGGTGCGCGGCCTGCTGCCCGTGCTGCTGCGCTACCGCGAACTGAAAGGCATCCAGAACCGCCTGCGCGACCGCCTGCTGGCCGAGCGCCCGGCCGCCTTCATCGGCGCCGACTACCCCGGCTTCAATCTCGGACTGGAAGAGCAGCTGCGCGCGGCCGGCATCCCGACCGTGCACTTCGTCGGCCCGCAGATCTGGGCCTGGCGCGGCGGGCGCATCAAGAAGATCCAGCGCGCCGTGTCGCACATGCTCGTGATCTTCCCGTTCGAGGAAGAGATCTACCAAAAGGCCGGCGTGCCCGTCACGTACATCGGCCATCCGCTGGCAGAGACGATCCCGCTCGAGCCCGACGTCGCGGCCGCGCGCCGCCGGCTCGGCCTGCCGGAAGACGCCCGCGTGGTCACCGTCATGCCGGGCAGCCGCATGTCGGAAATCAAGTACCTGACCGAGCCGTACGTGCGCACGGTGAAACTGCTGGCCGCGCGCGATCCCGGAGTCCGGTTCATCGCGCCGATGGCGGGCGAGCGCCAGAAGGCGTATTTTATGGAGCTGGTGGCGCAGGCCGGCCTGCAGGACGTGCCGCTGCAACTCGTCGACGGCGAATCGCACGCGTGCATCGCGGCGGCCGACGCCGTGCTGGCGGCGTCCGGCACCGCCACCTTGGAAGTGGCGCTGTTCAAGAAGCCGATGGTGATCGCCTACAAGGTGTTGCAGGCCGAATGGCTGATCATCCGGAACATGGGCTACCTGCCGTGGATCGGGCTGCCGAACATCCTGGCGCGCGATTCCGTCGTGCCGGAATTCCTGCAGCATGCCGCGACGCCGGAAGCGCTGGCGGACGCCGTCTGGTTCCAGCTGACGGACGAGAACAACCGGGTGAAGCTGCGCGAGCGCTTCACCGAAATGCATCACAGCCTGCTGCGCGACAGCGCGCGCGAAAGCGCCCGCGCCGTGCTGCAGGTGATAGGCAAAGCATGAGAAACACGAAAAGAAAGGCTGTCGATTTCTACCCGGGTCTGCCGACCAGGAACCGGCCGTTCACGCTCGAAGACATCGTCTGCGGCGTGGACGAGGCCGGCCGCGGCCCGCTGGCCGGCCCCGTGTTCGCGGCCGCCGTGATCCTCGATCCGGCGCGCCCGATCGAGGGTCTGCGCGACTCGAAGAAGCTGACGGAAGCGCGGCGCGACGAGCTGGCGCCGCTCATCAGGGAACATGCGCTGGCCTGGGCCATCGCCGAGTGCTCGCACGCGGAAATCGACACGCTGAACATCCTGCAGGCGACGATGCTGGCGATGCGCCGCGCCATCGAGCAGCTGGCGACCGTGCCCACGATCGCCCTGATCGACGGCAACCGCTGCCCGCAGCTGGCGCCGCACATCCGCGCGCACGCCGTGGTGGAGGGCGACGACAAGGTGCACGCAATCTCTGCCGCGTCGATCCTCGCCAAGACCGCGCGCGACGCCGCGCTCGTCGCGCTGCACGAGACATATCCGCAGTATGCATTCGACCAGCACAAGGGCTATTCGACGGCACTGCACCTCGCGCGCCTGCGCGAGCACGGACCGAGCCCCGTACACCGGCGCAGCTTCGCCCCGGTCCGCGCCCTGATCGAACCCGATCTGTTCTCGGAGTTGTCCGCATGAAGAGCGTGAGGAAGAGCGTAACTTCGCGCGACAACCCGTTCTACAAGGAGTTGAAACACCTGGCCGGCAGCACCCACGCGCTGCGCAAGGCGGGGCGCTCGCTGCTGGACGGCGTGCACTTGTGCCAGGCCTACCTCGACCTCGTCGGCCAGCCCGTGCACTGCATCGTGTCCGAAGGCGCGCTGGCGAATCCGGAAGTCGCGGGCATCGTCGACCGCGTCGAAGGAGCGCGGGCGCCGGTGACGGCTTTGCCGGATGCGCTGTTCGGCGCGCTGTCGCAGGTCGAACACGGTATCCACCTGCTGTTCCTCGTCGAGACGCCGCGGCCGGTGCAAACGGCGGCACTCGCCGAATCGGCCGTGCTGCTGGACGGCGTGCAAGACCCCGGCAATGCCGGCTCCATCCTGCGCAGCGCCGGCGCGGCCGGCATCCGACAGGTGTATTGCAGCCCCGGCACGGCTTCAATCTGGTCGCCGAAAGTGCTGCGCGCCGCGATGGGCGCCCACTTCGTGCTGGAGATTTTCGAAAACGTCGACCTGGCGGACCTGGTCCGCACGGCCCGGGTGCCCGTGCTGGCGACGAGCGGCTATGCGAGCGAGCGGATCTACGACGTCGACCTGAACCGTCCCGTCGCCTGGCTGCTGGGGCACGAAGGGCAGGGCGTGTCGGACGCGCTGCTGAACCTGGCCACGCACCGCGTCGTCATTCCCCATGCCGGTGCCGTCGAGTCCCTGAACGTGGCGGCGTGCGCGGCCGTGTGCTTCTTTGAGCAGTTGCGCCAGCAACATCAAAGTTGCAAGGCATAGACGGCACAAGCTTGTTCGGTTACGCTTCGTGCAGGTACAACGGAGCCACGATGCATATTGTTCAACCGCAGTTGCAGTCTTTGCACTTCCTGGTCGCGGAAGCGGACCCGGTACAGCGCCGCGCGCTGATCGAGGCACTGGACCAGGTCGGCGCCACGCGCGTCACCGACGTGCCGGACGGCCCGATGGCCTTGCGCACGTTGCAGGCGAGTTTCACGCCGAAGGTCGACGTCGCCATTATCGACCTCGACCTGGGCGGCATGGATGGGCTGGAACTGTTGCGCGCGATCGCCGCGCTGAAGTCGACCGTGCGCCTGATCGTCGTCGGGGCCCAGCCCGCGAGCGTGCTGTTCTCCGTCGAGAGCCTCGCGCAGGCGCATGGCGTGGACCTGCTGGGCACCATCGCCAAGCCCGTCACGAGCACGAAGCTGAAGGTCCTGCTCGACAATTACCAGCCGCCGCTGCCGCCGCACGCCGGCCCCGACGTGCCGAGCTTTTCCTTTGCCGAGGTGGGCGTCGGCCTGCAGAAGCGCCAGTTCGAACCGTTCTTCCAGCCCAAGATCGAGCTCGCGACGGGCCAGGTGAAAGGGCTGGAAACGTTCGCCCGCTGGCGCCATCCCGAGCACGGCATGCTGGGGCCGGCCGCGTTCATCGGCGCGCTGGAGCAGAACAACCGCATCGACTTCCTCGACTGGACGATGCTGGAGATGTCGGTGGAACGCTGCCGCCGCTACCACGACCAGGGTATCCCGATCTCGATCTCGCTGAACCTGGCGCCGGCGACGCTGGCGCATCCGCACTTCGTCCGCCAGGTGACGTCGACGATGCAGCGCCACGGGGTGCTGCCGGACTACCTGACGTTCGAGATGACGGAATCCTCGATCCTCAGCTTCGACGTGGACTTCATCGAACGCCTCGTCCGCCTGCGCATGCTGGGCTTCGGCCTCGCGATCGACGACTACGGCACGGGACGCTCGAACCTGCAGCTGCTGGCGCGCATCCCGTTCTCCGAGCTGAAGATCGACCGTTCGTTCGTGGACGGCGCGTCGAAGAAGCGCCCGCTGGGCACCGTGCTGAAATCCTGCCTGGGACTGGCGCACAGCCTGGACCGCATGTCCGTCGCCGTCGGCGTCGAGACGCGGCAGGACTGGGATTTCCTGCAGGGGCTCGGGTGCACGTATGCGCAGGGGTATCACATCGCCAATCCGATGGCGGCGGATGAATTCCCCGGGTGGCTGGAAGACTGGCAGCACTTCTTCTAAGTGTACCGTCACCCGTTTCCCGGCGTTCCCGGACGTCTCCTGGAACGGTTGTTGAACGCGCGCGGCCTCGCGCGGCTGCGCCACGCCTTGTTGTCGCGCCTGCCGTTTCCCGTGCTGCAGAGCGAGGTCGCCGACGTCGTCTATGTGACGTGGATGGTCGAGGCGCGCGCCGCCGCCGCGCTGCTGCCGCCCGGATTGCGGGTCTGGGAGCGTGACGGCAAGACGCCGCTCACGGCGCTGACTTATCGCCACGGCCATTTCGGGCCGGCGCTGGCGGGGCCGTTGCGGCGCCTGTTCCCGTCGCCGTTGCAGAGCAACTGGCGCTTGTACCTGGACGGCCCGCTGCCGGCCGGGGCGCCGGCGCAAACGGTCTGGTTTTTGGAAAACATGATGGACAACGGCGCCTATGTGGCGGCCACGCGCCTGTTCAGCGACATCATGCGGACCCACCGGCCCGCGCACTTTATTCACGAAAGCGCGGGCGGCGGCTTCACGACGCGGATCGAGCCCGGCGCGGGCAGCGCGCCCGCGCTCGCGTGCACGGTGGCGCCGGCTGCGCAGCCGGTCCTGTCGCCGGCTTTTGCCGCCGCGTTCGGATCGTGGGCCGACGCGGTGGCGATGCTGGCCTGCCAGGATGCCGCGCTGGGCCGGGCGACGCGCCTCGGGAAGCTGGCGCTGTCCCACATCGACCTGCCTGTCCCCCTTGACACGGTGCGGCCCCTCCTGCCAGTGGGGCCTGTCGCGTGTTCGCTGCTGGATGCGCTGCCGGCGACCGGGGAGCCGCTGTGTTTCCTGGTACCGCGTGTGCCGTTCAGGGTGTTGTCGGAAACCGTGTTGGGGTAGGGCTTATTCGATGCTCCACTTGTACTGCACGCGAGACCGTTTTTCCACTGGCGCGCCTGCCGACGTGCCTGGCGTGAAACGGCAGCGGGAGAGGGCGGCCAGCGCGGCCTCGTCCAGTGCGGGGTAGCCCGACGACGTCCCGATCTCGGCCTTCCTGATGGCGCCGTCGGCACCGATCAGGAAGTTCAGCGTGACCGTGCCCGTGTGTTTCGCCCGCACCTCGTCCGGTGGATAGGCCGGCCTGCCGCAGGTCTTGAAATCGATCATCGCAGGCCTTTCGGCCGGATTCGGCGACGCCACCGGCACCGCGCCGATCTTCTGGCCCAGCCAGGTTGCGAAGGTGTTCGGATCTTCGAGGCGCCCCATGGCAACGACGAGCTTGCCCTGTGGGTCGAACAAGGCCAGCGAGGGATAGGTGTCGACACCGAGCTGCCTGACCAGCTGCTCCCCGCCCGTCGCGACCGGCCAGGCGAATCGGTTCGTGTCCACGAACGCCCTGGCGTCGGCGGCGCTGTCGGCTGTTACCGCGAGCAGGTTGAGGTCCTTGCGGCGCTCGGCCAGGGCATTCAGTAGCGGGACGTCTGCCGCCGACGACGCGGATGCGGCGGAATAGAAGTTGACGAGGGTGTAGCGGCCCTCGAGGGCCTTGTTGTCGACCGGCGTGCCGTCCAGGCGCGTCAAATGAAACCGGGGCCACGCCTCGCCAATCTTGAGCCGGCTGAACGCATAATAGTTTGCTGGCCGCAAGCGCAGGGTCACATCCCGCTCGCCGTCGTCGTGTGCCCGGGTGATCGCATATTGCCGGGACCGTGCGAGCTGCGCCATGAAGTCGCGCTCGGTCATCGATCGGCCATGCTCGTCCACGTAGTTGATGTGGTCCACGGGGCCGACGCCCTGGCGGGCAAGCGCGTCGGCGAGGGACGGGGGAACAGACGCCGGTTGCGCTGCGCAGCCGGCAACCACGGCAAATCCGAGAACGCCAAGGCACTTCCTGAATTCGTTTTTCATGATGACGGCGGAAAGTTGGCAGGCTCTTAGTGTATTGAAAAAGTTGCCGAGAATGCAAGCACTGCCTGGCAACCCCGCCAGGGCGCGGTTTGGCAGTCAATACTCCCGCCGGTCCGGCTTGATCTCCTGGAGGATGGTCGTCGCGATCTCCTCGATCGACTTGGTAGTCGACGACAACCAGCGGATGCCTTCCCGCCGCATCAGCTGCTCGGCCTCGTTGACCTCGTAGCGGCAGTTTTCCAGCGACGCATATTTACTGCCCGCGCGCCGCTCGTTGCGGATCTCGGACAGGCGTTCCGGCGAGATCGTCAGGCCGAAGATCTTGTGCCTGAACTGCGGTAGCGCCGACGGCAGCTTGTTGCGCTCGAAGTCGTCCGGGATCAGCGGGTAGTTCGCCGCCTTGATCCCGTATTGCATCGCCAGGTACAGGCTCGTCGGCGTCTTGCCCGAGCGCGACACGCCCACGAGGATCACATCCGCGTCCGCCAGGTTCTTGTGCGACTGGCCGTCGTCGTGCGCGAGCGAGAAGTTGATGGCCTCGATGCGGTTCTTGTATTCCTCCGTGTCGACGACGTTGTGGATGCGGCCGATCGTGTGCGTCGACTTCACCCGCAGCTCCTGTTCGAGCGGGGCGACGAAGGTCTGGAACAGGTCCATGTGCATCCCTTGCGCCGCGCGGATCACGCTCGACAAATCGTTCTTCACGAGCGTGGAGAACACGATCGGACGCTGGTTGTCGGCGATCGCGACATCGTTGATGCGCCGGGCCGCCTCGTAGGCCTTGTCGATCGTGTCGATGAAGGGCAGGCGGATTTGCCGGAAGCGCATTTCGAACTGGCTCAGCACCGCGTGGCCGAACGTTTCCGCCGTGATGCCGGTGCCGTCGGACACGAAGAAGACGGTGCGCGCTGCGCCCGGATTGTCTGGGGTGCTGTTCAGGGACATGATGTTTTTTAGACAGATAGTGACAAAGTTGCAGCCCGTCGGCTGTGAAACCCAGTCGCACGGGGTAAAATGCTCGGCAACGGGTTGTTGGATTGTGCTGTACCACGCCAAGAATAACAAGAAAACACAGAGGAACCTCGACGAATCGCCGCGCGAAGCCGCTCTGGTCCGCGATGCGCGCCTTGTAAAAAAGGCAGCGCCCGCAGAGCCGCCGCCGCCGCATCGCGATGCGTCGTTGAGATGTCCGTCGGCCAGCCAACCGTACAGATTTCCATCATCAAAAAGGTGTTTTATCATGACTAACCTGTCGAATGCAGTACTGAAGGCGCCCGATCGAGCGGCGGCCGATGCGGATGTGTACGTCGCGTCGTTCGAGAACCTGCGCATGACCGACGTCGAGTCGGTCGGCGGCAAGAACGCCTCGCTGGGCGAGATGATCAGCCAGCTGGCCGAGGCCGGCGTGCGCGTGCCGGGCGGCTTCGCCACCACGGCCCAGGCCTTCCGCGACTTCCTGAACCACTCGGTCGATGGCGGTGCTTCGCTCGGCGAGCGCATCGCCAGGCGCCTGGAGGGCCTGGACATCGACGACGTGCGCTCGCTTRCAACCGCCGGCGCCGAAATCCGCCAGTGGATCGTCGACACCCCGTTCCAGCCGCGCCTGGAACAGGAGATCCGCAGCTTCTACGATCGCCTCGTGGCCGATTCGGCCAGCGAAGTGTCGTTTGCCGTCCGTTCGTCCGCCACGGCGGAAGACCTGCCGGACGCGTCGTTCGCCGGCCAGCAGGAAACCTTCCTGAACGTCGTCGGCATCGACAACGTGCTGGAAGCGATGAAGCACGTGTTCGCATCGCTGTACAACGACCGCGCGATTTCCTATCGCGTCCATAAAGGCTTCACGCACGCCGAGGTCGCCCTGTCGGCCGGCGTGCAGCGCATGGTCCGTTCCGACACCGGCGCGGCCGGCGTGATGTTCACCATCGACACGGAATCCGGCTTCAAGGACGTCGTGTTCGTCACGTCGAGCTACGGCCTGGGCGAGACCGTCGTGCAGGGCGCCRTCAATCCGGACGAGTACTC
>NZ_JBFUDR010000214.1:0-11184 GCF_056404615.1 Massilia sp. P2_C2
CGGATAGTATAACCCCGCGGGCGCCGGAAGCCGTGCATAATCGGGTCGAAACCTGCATATACACTCAATTCACGACGGGGGAACAACATGGGCGCGGAGCAGACGGTGGCGGAACAATGGGAAGCGCAGTTGCGTGCGGTACGGGCGCGCGTCGAACAGGGCGGCGGCCGGCCGGGCGTCGTGCCGGCGCAGGAAGCGCGCGGGATGACGGGCCTCGCGATCATGCAGGCGCTGCTGGAAGGCCGCTTTCCATACGCGCCCATCGCCGAGACGCTCGACTTCTTCCTCGTCGAGGTGGACAAGGGCAAGGCCACCTTCCAGGGCACGCCGCAGGCCAGGCACCTGAACCCGATGGGCACGGTGCACGGCGGCTGGTACGCCACGCTGCTCGACTCGGCGGTCGGCTGCGCCGTGCAGACGATGCTGGAGCCGGGCTATGCCTACACGACGGCAGAGCTCAGCGTGAACCTCGTGCGCGGCGCGCGGCTCGACGGCGGGCCGCTGCGTGCGATCGGGACGGTGCTCCATTGCGGGCGCCAGCTGGCGACGGCCGAGGGGCGGATCGTCGATGCACAGGGGCGGTTGTATGCGCATGCGACCACGACGTGCCTCGTGTTCGAAGCCCGCTAGCGGATGCGTTCATTGGATGCGTAGGGTGCCCACCCTACGTTGCTATCCGTTGCCGCGGTTACATTGCCAACGCCAGCAGCGACGCCCGCAACTGCGCGGCCATCCCGGCGCCGAACCGGCTTTCGAACTCGGCCTGCGCCTGCTGCCACACGGGCACGGCTTCCGCCAGCTTCGCGCGGCCGGCCTGGGTGAGGCGCACGACGTTGCGGCGCGCGTCTTCCTGGTCCGGGCCGATGACCACGAAACCGTCGCGCTCCAGAGGCTGCAGGGCACGGACCACGCTCGTGCGCTCCATCGCCAGCGCCTCGACGAGGTCCTTCATCGAGACCGTGCCGATCTCGTCGACATAGACCAGGATGGAGAACTGCGTACTCGTCAGGCCCACGCGCGACAAATGGTCTTCATACAGCTTCGTGACCAGGCGCGCCGCCTTGCGCGAGGCGAAGCAGTTGCAGTCGATGAGTCGTTCGGAAGCGGTCATGAACACAGTATTGTGTGCGTATGCACATGTGTCAAGCGTTTTCGCGACGCGCGCCGCGCRCCGCTAGCTGACACCCGGCTCCAGCAAGGTCACCGTGCGCGCTTCCGTATCGAGCCGCGCCCGCACGCCCACCGGCAAGGTGCACTGGTGGCGGATATGCCCGAACGAATAGCCCGTCACGGCGGGCACGCGCAGCGGCCGCAGGTGCACGTCGAGGGTCTCGTCCAGGGTCAGCGAGGGACCGTCGCCCTGCGGTCCGCAGTTCTCGCAGATGCCGATCATGACGCCGGCCGCCTTGTCCAGGCCCACGGCCAGGTCGAGCTGCGTCAGCCAGCGGTCGATGCGGTACGGTTCCTCGTTGACTTCCTCGATGAACAGCAGGCTTCCCGTAAAGTCCGCCGCGTACGGCGTGCCGGCCAGCGCGCTCACCAGCGACAGATTACCCCCGATGAGCGGGCCCTCCGCGACGCCGCCATGCACGGTGCGCGTGGCATACCACGGATCAATCAGCGCGCGCCGGTCGTTCTCCGCCGACATCGGGATCGTGTAGGAATCCCGCGGTTCCATCAGCACGGCCAGCAGGTGCTGCGTCGAATAATCGGATGGCGTGCTCGATGCCACCGGCCCGTGGAAGGTCACGAGCCCCGCGTGGCGGTGGATGGCGAGGTGCAGCGCCGTGATGTCGGAATAGCCCAGCAGGATCTTCGGGTGCGTGCGGATCAGGCGGTAGTCCAGGTGGCGCAGCAGGGAAATGCAGCCGGAGCCGCCGCGGATCGCCCAGATCGCCTTCACCTCCGGGTCGCGGAACATCGCGTGCAGGTCGGCGATGCGCGCCGCGACCGTGCCGCCGTAGTTGCCCCAGACCTCGCGCAGATACGTGCCCTGCTTGACGCGCAGGCCCAGCGCCTCGATGTGGCGCACTGCCTGTTCGATGGCGGCATCGGTCGTGTAGCCGCCCGGCGCGACGAGGCCGACGACGTCGCCGCGGGCGAGGCGCGGTGGCTTGATCAGTGGTGTCATTTTAGTTGCGGAGCGCGCAGAAACAGGCCGGGATGCGAAGGGCAGCAGCAGTGCCGCCGCCATCATCGCATTGAAACCGCGCCTGCGTGGATCGATCACACCGGGTCAGAAGAAGCGGTATTTGACGTCGAAGCTCAGCGCACGGCCACGCGGATCGGCCACGCGCGGATCCCAGCCGGCGCCCACCACCTCGTCGACGTTGTGCGCCGTGAACGGCGGATCGCGGTCGAACAGGTTCTGGATGCCGACGGTGAGCGTCGTGTTTTTAAGACCCGTATACGTCGTCGACAGGCCCCAGGTCGTGTAGCTGGCCACGCGCGGATTGAAGCCGGGCGGCGGCGTGCCCTTGCCGCCGTTCGGCAGCTCGTCCGCATAGCCGTCGCGGTACAGGTTACTGAGCAGGAAGCTCCACGGCCCCTTGGCGACGCTGACGGTGGCATTGTGCTTCCAGCGCAGGTACAGGTCGCGCGTATAGAAATTGCCGACGTATTCGATGTAAGGCTGGCCTTCGAACTCGGCGAACTTGTAGCTCTGGGTCCAGGTACCGTCCAGCGTGGCGTTCCAGCGCCAGCCGTCCGGCAGGTTGCCGCGACCGCGCAGGCCGACGTCGGCACCGCGCGTCTTGAGGCCCGCGGCATTGATCCAGCCCGCGTTGACGTAGCTGATGGTGCCGTCGGATGGATTGCGGATCACGTATTGGGACAGGTACTGCTCGTTCGCCAGCACGACTTGCGGCGTGCGGTTCAGGATGCGGTCCTTGATGTTGATCGCCCAGTAGTCGACCGAGGCCGAAAAGTTGGCGCCCGGCTCGACGATAAAGCCCAGGGTGCCCTGCTTCGACGTCTCCGGCCGCAGGTCCGGGTTGCCGCCGCTGAAGTAGCGCAGGCGCTCGATCGCACAGAAGCGCGGGTCGCCCGGTTGCGACGCGCAGCCGACCGGGTCGGACACGCCGTTCGGCAGCTCCTGGTCCAGGCGGCCGGAATACAGCTGGGCGAAGCTCGGCGCCAGGAACCCTTTATTTGCCGAGCCGCGCAGCATCAGCCAGCCGGTGGGACGGTAGCTGAACGCGATCTTCGGGTTCGTCGTCGCGCCGATCAGGCTGTAGTCGTCGCGGCGCAGCGCGAGCTGCAGCTCCAGGTTCTTCATGACCGGGACCACGAGCTCCGTGTAGATCGCCTTGATGTTGCGGTTGACGGTGCTCTGGTTCGCATTGCCCGGCGCCAGCAGGATCTTCGTCGCGTCGACGTCCTGCGCGAACCCATAGCCTTCGCGGCGCAGGTCGGTGCCGATCGCGCCCTGCAGCGGGCCCGCGGGCAGCTGCCAGAGTTCGCCCGAGACGGACGCGTTGAATTGCGTGAGCGTCGTCTTGCCGTGCTGGAGGCGGCCATGGAACCTGGTCGCTTCCAGCGCCTGCATCGCGGCCGCGCTCTGGCCCTGCGCCGGCGCGGCCCACGGGTTCACGACACCGCTGCCCAGCACCTGGTACAGGGCGCTCGTGTACGCGTAGCCGTCGACGAGGTCGGTCGTCGTGTGGCTCTCGCTGTGCGACAGGTCGATCTTGTAATCCCACTTGCCGGCCAGAAGGCCCTCGGCGCCCGTCATCAAGCGCACGGTGTCGGTCGTGTAGTCCTGCGTGCGGTTGCCCAGCGGCCAGGCGCGCCACTTGTAGATGATCGGCTTCGTCTTGTCGAACGTCGGGATGGTCGCCGACAGGTCCTGGTAGTACGGGCCGCCCACCGGATACGCGTTGCCGTTCGCCAGCGACGTCGAGATCTGCGTGGGCGTCAGGATCGCCAGCGACGTCGTGTGCGCGGCGACGGCTTCGGCGAACACGCGGTGGTCCGGGTTGACCTGGAACGTGGCGCGCGCGACGCCGTTCGTGCGTTCCGTCGGCAGTTGCATCACGTAGTCGGCGCCATAGTCGTAGGCGCAGGAATACGTCGTGCGCAGCGGCGACGTGACGTCCTTCCACAGTGCGGTGGCGTACTGCATCATCCCCTGCACTCTGTCACATCTGCCCTGCAGGCTCAGGAGGCCGGCCTGCAGGTATTTGTTCGGATCGCCCGGCAGCTGGAAGTTCGAGCCCAGCGCGGTGCCGGCGCCCGTCAGCTGGTTGGCGACCGGCGTRCCGGTGGTGTCCGGCGACAGGCCGCGCGCCGGCTGGAACCCGTTGGCGAAGGCGCGCTGGTGCGAATCGAGTTCGTCATTCCTGTCGTAGCCCACCGCCACCATCACGTTGAAGCGGTCGGTGTCCAGGTTGCCATGGCCGGCCACGACCTGCAGCCGGCGCGTGGCGCCGCCGCCGTGTTCCGTCCAGTTGCCGGTGGCATTCGCCTGCAGGCCTTCGACATCGGTTTTCAGGATGAAGTTGATGACGCCGCCGACGGCATCCGTACCGTAGATCGCGGACGCGCCATCCTTCAGCACCTCGACGCGGGCGACAGCCACCAGCGGGATCGTGTTCAGGTCGACCGCCTTGCCGGACAGGCCGTAGCCGGAGATGCGGCGGCCGTTGATCAGCACCAGCGTGCCCGTCGGGCCCAGGCCGCGCAGCGATGCGAACGAGCCGCCGCCGCTGACGCGGTCGGCATCGGCGCCGAACACGTTATTCCCTGAAGTCATGTTGTCGGCGCCCGTGCCGTTCGCCGAGATCAGGCGCATCAGCTGTTCGGCATTCGTGATGCCCTGCTTGTCGATCTGGTCCGGCGTGATCGTCTGAACCGGCAGCGCGCCCTCGGTGGCGATGCGTTTGATGCTGGAACCCGTGATTTCGACGCGCGGGATCGGTTTATCCGACTGGGCCTGCTGCGCGAACGCCGGGGCGGCGCCGCCGATCAGGGCGATCATGGTCGCTGACTTTTTTAACTCCATGTCTCTGCTATCAAAAATGTGAGCACAAGTGCTCGCCGTTTTCTTCCTGCCCCGAGCCGTCCTGCTGACCGTGCTCGTGCCTGGCAGGCGTCACTTTCCCTCCTCCCGCCAGCCCATCGCAGGCGGCAGTGCCCGGCGTCACCGCCCGGCTCGCCAAGGGTAGCGCAGTTTGCGCCGCGTGGGCGCCGCGTGGGCGCCGGTTGCGAGCCGTTGCAGATTGATCGCCGCGTTCACGTCGCGGTCGTGGTGCGCRCCGCACGCGGCGCAGGTCCAGGTGCGTTCGCCCAGGCTCAGCGCGGCGTAGCGGTCACCGCACGCGGAACACAGCTTGCTCGACGGATACCACCGGTCCGCCAGCACGAGTCGTATAACTACAAGGAATATTTCATGAAGTTAATCTAGCAAAAACACTCACTTTCCTTGGGCCGCACGTATCCTTTGCGCAACATCGACATCCAGATAACGCCATTGCGTGAATTCGACGGGGTGACGTTTGTAGTTTTTGAGCCACGGTTGGCGGATATCCGCCGACAGCACGTTCGTCAGCGGCACCCACGGGTTGTAGGCATGGATCAGCTGGTTCATCTCGAAGTACAGCTTCTGGCGGGCCGGCCCGTCCGTGAGATTCCTGGCCTGTTCGTAGCGCACGTTATAGGCCGGCAGGTTGAAGCGTGCGTAATTGGCGCGGCCCGCGTTCGGACCGTACAGCAACTGGTAAAAATTCTCGCCGTCGGGGAAGTCGGCGACCCAGTTACTCTCGAACATCTGCACCTTGCCGAGGCGCGATGCCTTGATGATCTCGGTCTTCTTGTCCGACTTGAACACGACGCGCAGGCCGACGGCATTCAGGCACTTTCTCCACAATTCATCGCGCAGACGGCCGCCGACCGTCGCTTCGCTGCTCATCTGCAGGGTCAGCGGCGCAGTGCCGCCGTCCGGCTTCGGCATGCGTCGAAAGCCGTCCGGATCGCGCTTGTCGTAGCCATAGCGGTCCAGCAAGGCGTTCGCGAGCGCAGGATCATACGGCACGGGGCTGCGGTAGTTCGGGTCGTAGCCGAGCACGCCCGGCGCCAGCGGCGACTCCGCCTTCATCGCAAAACCCTGCTTCAGAAGTGCAATGTCCTCGGCGCTGTTGTAGCTGAGAGAAATGGCGCGGCGCAATGCGACCTTCTCGTTCGCGTAGCCGCCCAGCACCGGGTCCTCCATGTTCATCCACATGTAATAGGTCTGCAGGACGGGGAAGCGGTACAGTTCCATGCCGCGCGCGGCCAGTTCGGATTTCAGCTTGCCGTTCGTAATGACCATATCCGTCATCGATTCCGGCACCTGCTCCAGGTAATCGTATTCGCCGTTCAGGAAGCCCAGCATGCGGCCCTGGAATTCCTCCGCGATCTTGATCTCGACCCGGTCCACCCGCGGCAGCTTCCGCCCTTCCAGCGCGCGCGCGATGGCACGGTCGGTGGCATCCGCGTGCTCGTCGTTCGACACGCTGGAGTGGAACACCGCCGTCGAGTCCGGATTGGCGACGAGGACGATGCGGTCGCTGCGCTTCCAGTCCCCCAGCATGAACGCCCCCGTACCGACGGGATGGTTGCCGGCCTGGCCCGGATACGCCTCGATCACCTCGCGCGCGACGACGCCTGTCGCGGGCATGGCGAGATAGAACAGGAAATTGTTGTCCGGCTCGGTGAGGCGGATACGCAAGGTGTATTTATCGACGGCTTGCAGGCCCGGGATGTCGGTGGCGTAGCTGAATGTGGACTTCAGCGCCGCGTCGCCCTGCAGCTTGCCCTCGAACAGGTAGGACCACGGCGATTTCAGCGCGGGGTCATACAGGCGCTTGAGACTGTAGACGTAGTCGGCCGCCGTCACCTCGCGCGGCGGGCCATTGAACGCCGGGTCCGGCGTGAAGCGCATGCCGTGGCGGATGTGGAACGTGTACGTCAGGCGGTCGGTGGAGATTTCCGGCAAATCCGTCGCGCCATTGCCCTGCAATTTTACGGGACGGGCCAGGTAGTCGTAGCGCAGCAGCGGATCGAACAGGTTTTCCAGCAGGGACAAGGTCGCGATGTCGGACGCGACGGCCGGGTCGAGCCCCGTTTCGCTCGTCGACAGGAACATGTGCAAGACCTTCGCTTCCTTGTCCGTCGGCTGCGCGCCGGCGCGCAGTGTCACGGGAAAAGCGAGGGGAAAGGCGAGCAACAGGGTAACGAGGAGGGAACGGCGTGTGGGCATGGCGGGGTCCTGGAAGCGTTTCGTATCATAGGCCCAGGTGTTAGATGCGAGCAATACGCGTGGGCAGCCGTGCAACGGCGTCGCGACCGCTTGGTAGGCTGGTGCATAACTTTTTTACATAACCGTACCGCATTCTTTCATCAGTGCAGCTTGCTCTGCGCCTATACTCTCCGCTGCACAATCGAGCGCACGCTGGGCCCCATCGACGGCGCCGGCCTGAACGACACAATCACATGGCTCTGAATTACATCTGGATCGGCTTCTTCCTCGTCAGCTTCGTTGCGGCGCTGGCCCAATTGATCTTTCTTGGGGATACCGAGATCTTCAAACGCATCATCGACGGCACGTTCGACGCCGCCAAGATGGGCGTGATGGACATCGCGCTGCCGCTGGCCGGCGTGATGACCTTATGGCTGGGCATCATGAACATCGGCGAGAAGGCCGGCGCCGTCGGCTGGCTGGCGAAGGTCATCTCGCCTTTCTTTTCCCGCATCTTCCCGGAAGTGCCGAAAGACCACCCGGCCACGGGCCACATGGTGATGAATTTTTCCGCCAACCTACTGGGCCTGGACAATGCCGCGACGCCGTTCGGCCTGAAGGCGATGGAAAGCCTGCAGACGCTGAACCCCAACAAGGACACGGCCAGCAACGCGCAGATCATGTTCCTCGTGCTGCACACGTCCGGCCTCACCCTGATTCCGCTCGCCATCATGGCCCAGCGCGCGATCCTCGGTGCCAAGGACCCGTCCGATATCTTCATCCCATGCATGATCGCGACCTATGTCGCCACGGTCGCGGGCATCATTGCCGTGTCGATCCGCCAGCGCATCAACCTGCTGAACGGTGTCGTGCTGGGCTGGCTGGGCGGCATGACGGCCGCGATCGCCGCGCTGATCTGGTATTTCACGGCCTTCCTCACGAAGCCGGAGATCGAGACCGTCTCCAAGGTCGCGAGCAACCTGATCCTGTTTTCCATCATCGTCGTGTTCATCGTCGGCGCGCTGATCAGGCGCGTCAACGTGTACGAGGCGTTCATCGAGGGCGCCAAGGGCGGTATCCAGACGTCGCTCACGATCATCCCCTACCTCGTCGGCATGCTCGTCGCCATCTCCGTGATCCGCAATGCCGGCGTGCTCGGCTTCGTCGTGCAAGGCCTCGAATGGCTCATCCGGATGGCCGGCCTCGACACCGCGTTCACGCCCGCCCTGCCCACGGCGCTGATGAAGCCGCTGTCCGGCAGCGGCTCGCGCGCGCTGATGATCGACGCCATGAAGACGTATGGCGTGGATTCGTTCGTCGGCCGGCTGGCCTGCATCTTCCAGGGCTCGGCCGACACGACGTTCTACATCGTCGCGCTGTACTTCGGCTCCGTCGGCGTGCGCAAGACCCGCTACGCCATTTCCTGCGGACTGATCGCCGACCTGGCCGGCATCGTCGCCGCGATCGCCGTGGCCTACGTCTTCTTCGGCTAAGCTTTATGACAAGGATTGGCATGCTTCGTCGTCACGCGCTTTCTCTCGTTTCCGCCGCGCTGCTGGGCCTGTGCAATCCGGCCACGGCGCAACCGTCGTCATCGATGACGGCACCGCTGCCGACACCGGTCATGGATGCGCTGCGCACGGCGGGGATTCCCGAGGATGCCATGAGCGTGCTGGTGCTGCGCGGCGACAAGACGGTACTCGCGCACCTGGCCGACCGTCCCCTGCATCCGGCCTCGACCATGAAACTCGTGACGACGCTGGTCAGCCTCGAGCGCCTGGGCCCCACGTTCCGCGGCCGCACGGAATTGCGCACGACGGGCGAGCTGAAGGGCGACGTGTTGAAAGGCGACCTCGTGCTGAAAGGCGGCGCCGACCCGGACCTGACGACGGAAACGCTGACGACGATGCTGCGCAGCCTGCGCTACCAGGGCATCCGCAAGATCGACGGCGGCCTCGTCGTCGACCGCCAGCTGTTCAACCCGGCCCGCGCCGACCTCGGCATGCCGCCGTTCGACGAATCGCCCGAGGCGTATTACAACGTCACGCCGGACGCCCTGTTCGTCAACCGCAACATGCTGCAGCTGGACATGCGCTCGACCCCGCGCGCGGACGGGCGCCCGGCCACGCGCGTGCGCGTGGCGATGCAGCCCGAGCTCGACGGCGTGAGCGTCGAGGCGGACATGAAGCTCATCGACGCGCCCTGCGCCGCCTGGGAAGACGGCTGGCAGTTGCCGCAGGCCGTGCCGCGCGCGGACGGCGGCATCAAGGTCGTGCTGCACGGGACCTTCCCGAAGAATTGCGTGGCCAGCAATGCGATCAATGTGATCGACCGCCAGGCATACGTGGACCGCCTCGTGCGCCGCCTGTGGAAGTCCCTGGGCGGCACCATCACTGGCACGGCCGTCGAAGGCGCCACGCCGCCCGACGCGCGCCTGCTGGCCGAACACGTGGCGCGTGCGTTGCCGGAGGTGGTCCGCGACACCAACAAGCCGTCCGACAACACGCTGGCCCGCCTGCTGTTCCTGAGCATGGGCGCGCTCGAACCGGACCCCAAACTGGGCAGCCACCCGCAACCGGGCGACGCCGCCACGACACTGTCGCGCAGCGAGGCCGCCGTACGCGGCTGGATGCGCGCGCACGGCATCGACGATACCGGCCTGGTGATCGAGAACGGCGCGGGCCTGTCGCGCATCGAACGCATCACCCCGATCCAGCTGGCGGGCATCCTGCAGGCGGGCCTGCGCAGCAACTGGGCACCGGAATTCCAGGCCAGCATCCCGATTGCCGGCGTCGACGGCACGATGCGCCGCCGCCTGCAGGAAAGCCCGGCTGCGGGCCGCGCGCGCCTGAAGACGGGTACGCTGTCCAATGCGGTCTCCCTGGCCGGCTACGTACCGGACGCGAGTGGCAGGTTATGCGTGCTCGTGGCCATGGTCAACAGCGACCGGATCGATCACGGGCGTGGACGGGCCGTGCTCGATGCGCTCGTCGACTGGGTGGCGCGGCTGGATGGGACGGTGCCGTAACGGTATTCCCGACATGTGCGTCTCCATGCGTGACGTCGGTGTTTGCATACGTCCGCGTTGGCACGTCTCATTTGAGGCCCCCGGCCTCAAATGCCCACCCTGGTTGTTCCGTCACCGGTAGGGTGGGCTCCCCGAGCCCACGCGGCGATACGTGCAATCGAATCCGTCGACATCGCACGCGCGCCACGGTTCCGATCGCGGTCTCGACAATGCCGCCGGCGCGTATCACCGCGTGTGCGGCGTCGCCGTCAACGATGTTCCAATACCCGGGTGTAGCCGCCCACCCTACGGCTTGCTCGTCTCACCTGCCGTCGTCACTGTCTGCGTGACGGCCAGTGGCGAGTCCCCTCCCTCCATCCACGGCGTGCCCGGCAAATTCGGCTTCGCTTCGACGAGCGAGACCTGGGCGTGCGTCGCCGTGCGGATCGAGCGCACGATGTCGAGCATTGCCGTCTCCGTAAATTTTTCCGGCGTGCCGAGGAGTGCGCCGCTCAGCCGGCGCGGCCAGGCGAGCAAGCCGCCTTCGGGCTTCGTGAAGATGGCGTACATGTCGAGGTGGTAGCCGCTCTTGTACGGGAACAGGCAGGCGACCATCGTCATGTTGTCGCCGCCGCGTACGCGCGGGGCGGCCTTGGCCGTCCAGGACGCGCCCTCGCAGCTCGGACTCTTGTCGACGGCGCTGCCCGGCGCCGCGCTCGTGGGATCGGCCATCTTGAAGTGGCCGGGCAGTTCCGTCGCCTCCACGCCCGACGGCGCGGCAACGATGGCGTCCTTGACGTTGCGGCTGATGCCGTCCGTGGCGGCCTTCGTCACGGCCTGCGGCGCGGCGTCGGTCTTGATGTCGAACACGCGGTAGTACTCGACCGTCGTGTCGCGCGCGGCGAACTTGTCGGCGGCGGGGCTGTTGCAACCGGTCATCGCCATCGACACGGTACAGGCC
>NZ_JBFUDR010000215.1:0-11147 GCF_056404615.1 Massilia sp. P2_C2
ATACCCAGTTCAGCGACACGAACGGTTACGAGCTGGCACCCGCCACCCGCGGCAACACCGCCGTGACGCCGCTGGCGCCGGTCGTCATCGAGTCGCACGGCGCGAATCCGGATCGCATCACGTTCTACGCCGGGACCTCGATGGGCGGCACGCCCACGCTGCGCCTGACGGGCGATTACACCGCCGGCGGCACGCGGTTCGACGTCGACCGCGTTTCCTACGGCTTCAACCCGGGCGACGTGCTGGTCGTCGCGCCGGAACAGTCGGGCGGCGATTGCCTGCTGGTCCAGCGGTCGGACGGCGATATGACGGCCACGCACGTGATGGCGGCGGCGGGCGGAGGCATGCGCTTCAACGGCGGCAGTGCCACGGCATCGTTCAAAGGGTACGCCGCGCGAATATTCGACCTCGGTCCTGTCGGCAGTCTTGCGTTCCGTTCCTGGTCGGTCGCCGACGGCTACCTGCAACTGCAGGCGACCGCGCCTGACGGGAGCGCGGCGCACCCTTCAACGGTGGCCGAGGACATCGTCTCTATCAAGGCGCAGTACGGTTTCGACACCCGTGTCGGCACCGCGTTCCAGCCGCAAAGCGGCCTGCAGGTGAACCGCTGGTCGGCCGCCATGATCGACGCCGACGGCTCGGGAACGGTGGGCGACGCCGGCGATTGGCAGCATATTGCCGCCGTGCGCCTCGCCGTCGTCGCCCGCAGCAAAGCCGTCGAGCGCCCGGGGGCCAGCGTGGCCTGCACGACGACGGCGACGCAGCCGGTCGTGTTCGCGAGCGCGGTGCCGTCCGGCGTGACAGCGGTGCCCGTCACGCTGAACGTCGCCGTAGCCGGCGATCCACTCGACTGGCACTGCTACCGCTACCGCGCGTTCGAGACGGTCGTGACGCTGCGCAATGCCGGATGGAGACCGAATCCATGAGCCCAGCCATGAGAACCCGGCGGCACGGCCGCACCCGCGGCATGGCGCTGCCGGTCATCTTGATCATCCTGGCTGTGATGCTGCTGGGGAGCGTGTATCTCCTGCGCTCTGTCCATTCGACGGCGCTCACGACCGGCAACCTGGCATACGACACGACCCTGAGCCGCGAGGCCGACCTGGGGTTGCACACCGCGTTCGCCTGGCTGAGCCAGACCGCGCAGGCAAACAAGGCGGCCCTGAACCAGGACGATACAGGTAATGGCTATGTCGCCACGTGGGACGCAGTCAGCCAGCCGCGCGATGCCGCCTTCTGGTCCGGCAGCCGCACCATCGACGGTGACGATGGCACCCGCATCGAATATGTCATTCACCGGTTGTGCGCGTCGCAAGGGGCGTACAGCGGCAACAACCGCTGCATGCAGACGGCCGCCAACACGGCCACGGCCGGCACCACGGTTGCGCTGGGCGACAGCCTGGCATCCGATTCCCCGGCGTACGCCAGCACGCCGCAACTGCATTACGTGATCACGGCGCGCATCACCGGTGGTCGCGGTGCGAACGTGACCAACCAGATGATCGTACTGATCGGCGCTTGACCTGCACACCATGAAGAAAATCCTTGCCTTGATGGGCGTTATCGCCCTGATGCTGGCCGGCGCCGCCGGGGCGGCCGTAACCCGCATCGCCCAGCTCCCACTGCTCAACGTCGACGGCACCGGCAACGTCAAGCCGAACCTGATGCTCCTGTATGATAACTCGGGCTCGATGGCCAGCGCGTTCACGCCGGACTACATCGACGACAGCACGACGTGCCGTTCGCGCGCATTGATGTCGAGTGGCACGCGCGGCTGCACGGTCGGGCATCCGCCGTTCAACAGCGCGGACTTCAATCGCCAGTACTACGATCCAAAGGTGCGTTATACACCACCCGTGTACGCGGACGGCACGTCGTACCCCTCGATGACGCGTGCCGCCACGACCAATTGGACCGTCGTGACGACCGACGGTTTCGGCGTCAACAAGCGCGACATGCTGGGCAACAGCGCCAGCAACACGAACCTCGCAACAGGCTTCCCGGACCTGCGCTGGTGCGATACGAGCAACGCCAACTGTGTGTACAACTCGGCGACCTATACCTATCCGAACGACGTGCGCTACACGCCCCAGGCCTATTCGACCAACCCGTACTACTACACGATCAACGTCGCCGAATACTGCACCACCGCCGCGCTGACGACGTGCGTGACGACGGCGGTGGGGGCGCCGGCGCCGGCCGGATATCCGTTCCCGGCCAAGGTGCGCTGGTGCGACAGCACCGCGCTGACGAACTGCCAGGCAAAGTATGTCGGCAACTTCAAGTACCCGCGTTTCTCGAATCCGAACGGCGGCGTGGTCGCGGCATATGGCACCATTACGATCGGCACGTCGGCGTCGACCGGCTCGGTCACGATCGACAGCGTGTCCGTGGGCGAATCCAGCGGCAACGTCGTCATCACGAACAACGCGGTGACGGCATCGACGGGCACGAACACCCTCAGCAAGCAGACGACGGTGGCCACTGCGCTGGCGGCATCCATCATCGCAAAGACGGGCCTGACGAACCAATACCTGGCCTGCGTGCGCACGCCGGCTTCCGGTTACAGCGTGCCGGCCTGCTCGACGTACGGGATCACGCTCGGCACCGACAACGTCGTCGCGGTGATTCCGATCGACTGCGCCAGCGGCGCGAGCGGCAAGTCGATCGGTGTCTGTTCCGTCCTGACCGACAGCAGCCGCGCCGGCTGGGCCATCACGGTAGCCGCGCCAGCGGCTGTCGTGCAGGCCGCGCAGCCGGCCACCGCGCTGCTTACCGTGTCTGGCACGGCCAGCAACAGCAAGCAGGCGACCAGCCGGACCGTGCTGGCCGCCGGCACCAGGCTGGGCGGTAAGACGCTGATCTCGTCGGACATCACGTTCGGCAAGGGTGCCAGCAATACCAGCGTGGCATCGACGATTCTTGCCGCCATCGGCACCCAGGGCAGCGTCACGGCATATGCCGGGGGCAACGGCATCACGTCCGCCTGTGCTGCCAAGGGCGCGGATACCATCTGCGTGGCCGACAGCGCCGCGGCGGCGGGCGGCACCGCGCTCGCCATGGGGGCCCTCACGAACAACGGTGGCACCATTAGTTTCGCGCTGACGCCAGCGTCGGCGCCGGTGCCGGCCGTCTACGATGCGATCCCCGTGACGACGACGCCGCTGGGCAGCGGTGCCGCCGTGTTCGTGCGCACGGACATCGTTCCGTCCGTGACAAGCTACCCGAAGGCCGCCGGCCGCACCGACTGCGCCGGCGCCACCTGCACGTACGACGAGGAGATGACGAACTTCGCCAACTGGTACGCTTACTACAAGACCCGCAATCAGATGATGAAGACTGCCGTCGGCCTGGCGTTCCAGTCGCTTACGTCGAACTACAACGTCGGCATCGTTTCGCTGTCGACCGCTGCGGCAGAGGGTACGATGAGTCTGCCGCAGCAGTTCGCGGGCAGCCCCCGGACCAGCTGGTATGCGACGTTGTACGCGATGGACGGCAGCCAATCCACGCCGCTGCGCCAGGCCTTGCATGCGGTCGGCAAGATGTACGCGAACCTCAGTCCATACGTCGCGGCGGCGGGATCGGAAGTGGTGCAGTACCCGTGCCAGCAGAATTTCACGTTCCTGACGACGGACGGCTACTGGAACGGCGGCGCCGCGGCCACCGTCGTCAACAACGACAATGTCGAGAGCACGGCGCGCTTCTGCACGCGCGCGAGCGGATGCTACGATCCGAGTGCGCAGACCTACAATTCGCTGGCGGACGTCGCACTGTACTGGTACAACGGCGGCTCGAACAACGCTACCTCGTCCCTGCGCTCGACGCTGGAGGACTGGACCAAGCCTGGTCTCGTGCCGGCCCAAAATGGCGAGAACACGCGCCTGCACATGAACACGTATACGCTCGGCCTGGGCGTGGACGGCGTCATGAACTACGAGCCGAAATACGATACCGCCCCGATACCGGGCGGCGACTTCTACAACCTGATCACGGGCGTGGTCAGCGGCTGCCCATGGAACGGCAGCGGCGCTTACGTCTGGCCGGATCCGAAGACGGGCGACTCCAGCGGTTCCGCCGCCTACCAGTCGCGCGTCGACGACCTGTGGCATGCGGCCATCAATGGCCATGGCCATTATTTCAGCGCATCCGATCCCACCCAGGTGGTGCACGGCCTGAGCTCGGCACTGTCGTCGATCCAGGTGCGCATCGGCGCCGCGTCGGCGGCCGCGACGTCCACGCCGAACATCTCGCAACAGGACAACGACATCTTCTCGTCCACGTTCACCACGGTACGCTGGTACGGCGAACTGTCGGACCGCAAGATCGACCCTATCACCGGCGCCGTATCGACCACGGCCGCGTGGACGTCGTCCGACACCGTCGGGCGCCTCGTCGGGGCTAGCAGCGACACCCGTACAATCTGGATGCTCGACGCGGTGAATGGCGGCCTGAAGTCGTTCAGCTACGCGAACCTCACCGCCACCGAAAAGACCTGGTTCGACAACAAGTGCACGGCGCTCGCACAGTGCGCCAGCCTGTCGTCGACCGACCGTGCCACGGTCAATGCGGGTACCAACATCGTCAACTGGCTGCGCGGGCAGCAGCAGTATGCCGACGGTACGATCCTGCGCGGGTACACGCGCACGGACCACAACCCTCCCGGTCTCACCTCGACGGTCCCGATCGTGCTCGGCGACATCGCTTCGTCCAAGCCGGCCTACCTGCGCGATCCGCGCAAGGGCTATTCGATCGCCGGCTATGCGGACTTCAAGGCCGCCAACGCCACGCGCAGCCCGACCGTGTTCGTGGCGGCCAACGACGGCATGCTGCACGCGTTCGACGCTGCCACCGGCACTGAGTTGTGGGCGTACGCGCCGCGTATCACAATGAAGAAGCTGTACCTGCAAGCCAGCACGACCTACGGCACCAACCACCAGTTCACGACGGACGGTGCGCCCGAGGTGGGCGATGTCAAGATCAGCGGTACGTGGCGCTCGGTGCTCGTCGCCGGACTGAACGCGGGCGGCCGCGGCTACTATGCGCTGGACGTGACCGACCCGGCGCATCCTACGGCATTGTGGGAGCTGTGCGCCGACGCGGCCGTATGCACGGGCACCAACTACGACGCCGATTTCGGCCTCACGTTCGGCAACCCGCAGTTCGGCACATGGAAGGACGGTGGCGGTACCGAGCACTGGGTCGTCTTCCTCACCTCGGGCTACAACAACGTGCCCGACGGCGTAAGCAACGGCAACGGCCAGGGCTACCTGTACGTCGTCGACGTAGCCACGGGACAGGTGTTGAACAAGACGAGTACGGGCGACGGCAACCCGACGACCCCATCCGGGTTCGCGCGCATCACGGCGATCACGGCGAATCCGCTGACGGATCCGTTCGTGACCTATGTTTACGGCGGCGACAACCAGGGCAAGATGTTCCGCTTCGACTATACGGCAGGCGGCGCCCCGGTCGTCGTCCAGATGGCCGACGCCGGCACCGCACAGCCGGTGACGACCCGCCCCGAAGTCACGCTGTGCCAGGCCGCCGGCACGGATGCCCAGGGCAATGTCACGAATGCCGCGCGCACGATGGTCGTGTACGGCACCGGCCGCCTGCTGGACATGTCCGACATCGCGAACACGGACACGCAAAGTGTCTACGTGCTGAAGGATACCGGCACTGGCATTTCGGCCGTCGACTGGCGCACGGCCGCGAAGATGGCCCGGATGCGCCTGACCAAGAGCTCCGCCGGCGGCACCGACACGTTTACGATCGGTGGCACGCCCGTGAGCTGGGCCACCCAGTCCGGCTGGTACATGGATCTCGACCAGAACACCGGCGAGCGCGTCAACCTCGACCCGAAGGTGGTCTCCGGCACGCTCAACGTCGTGGCCAACCTGCCGACGTCATCGTCGGCCTGCTCGGTCGGCGGCACCAGCAACCTGTACCAGCTCGATGTCTGCACGGCGCAGCCGCTGCTCTTCGACGCGAACAACAATGCCATCGTCGGCCATACCTTGTCGAACACGTCGGCCGCCGTCGGCTCCATCATCGTGCGCTTGCCGAATGGTGCACTGAAGCTGATCGCGACGACGGCCGACGGCAAGAACACGCCGTTCGACCTGCCGCCCGCCGCGGCGCAGAATGCACGCAAGGCGGGCTGGCGCCGCGTACGCGACTAAGGCGGGCCGGCGGCGGGTCCGATGGCGCTGAGGGTTTGCGTGACGCTGGCTGACCCGTCGTCCACGCGCAAGCGCACGGGCATCCAGCCCTGTTCCGGCGCGAACCACACGTCGAGCCGCGCCATGCCGGGCGCCGCCAGCTCGGCCAGGTGCCATGCCGTGACGGTCCTGGTTCCGGTCGCGACTGTTTCCTGCCCGAGCACGCGGAAGCGCGCGACGCGCAGGTCGCGTGCGCCGGCCACGACGATCTCGACCGTGTCCCTGATCTGGTCCGGTTCGGCGAGTCCGATGCCCGCCAGCTGCATCAGCAGCGAGGCGCGATCCTGGATGCCCACGTTGTCCGGGCTCTCGGTTCCGGCCGCGCGGAAGAGGACGCGGTGGCCGGCCGCATCGAATTCCGTGACGAGCGGTCCGCCTTCCGCTTCCTCGCGGGCAACCCCCGGCGCGATACCGGCGTCGCCGCTCGTGCCTTCGCTGTGCAGGCGGCCGAGTGGGCCGTCCATGTCCAGCACGTAGCTGTCGCCATCCGTGCGCCATGACAGGTGCGCCGCGCCGGCCGGCACGGGCGTGCCACCCACCGGCTGGCGTACGACCTCGTAAATCAGCAGGGCGGGGGCGGGCAGACGAACACGGTAGCGCCCCGGCATCTGTGTCAGCGGCGGCACGGATGCGCCGGCCAGTTCCACTGCCGCGCCATCTGGCGGGGACGGCAAGGCTGTCGGGGCGTCACGGGCGGACGGCGCCTTCGGTGAAGCGCGCTGAGCGCGCGGAAGTGTCCGTGCGGTGGAGGAAGGCGGCGCGACGGAGGGCGCAACTGGTCGCGGCGCCGCCGCGCGCGTCGTCGCGGGTGGCATCAGGCGCACGCTCAGGTCGGCGGCGGACGGTTCGGGCGCGGGCGCGTATGGCCCGGCTCCGCGCGCGGCGAGCAGCTCGAGCATCGCGAAGTGCGCCGCGGCCGAGCAGGCGCACAGGACCATCAGGCGCAGGTTCCGGGTCAGGACGGCAATCTTCATCCCGTTAGTGTAGCCTGTGCGGGCGTGCCCAGGCATCGCCAAGTGCAGTCGAGCAACATGTCATTGCCAGGTTTGCAAACCGGCGACGAACATCGGTGCGCCAATCAGTTCACACAGGGTGGCCGGGAGCCGGTAAAATCGAGTGTTTTGCATAGCGCCTGCAGGGCGAGACCATGTCCAACGAAATCGACGCAACTACCACCGACATCCAGGATGGTGCCGAGCAAACTGTCACCAGCAAGCCGGCCGCCACGATCGCGCGCGAAGTGGCGCGCCGCCGCACCTTCGGCATCATTTCCCACCCCGACGCCGGCAAGACGACGCTGACCGAAAAACTGCTGCTGTTCTCGGGCGCGATCCAGCTGGCCGGTACCGTCAAGGGCCGCAAGAGCGGCCGCCATGCGACGTCGGACTGGATGGACATCGAGAAGCAGCGCGGCATCTCGGTCGCGTCGTCGGTGATGCAGTTCGAGTTCCGCGACCACGTCATCAACCTGCTCGACACGCCGGGCCACCAGGACTTCTCGGAAGACACGTACCGCGTGCTGACGGCGGTCGACTCGGCGTTGATGGTGATCGACGCGGCCAAGGGCGTGGAAGAGCAGACCATCAAGCTGCTCGACGTCTGCCGCATGCGCGACACCCCGATCGTCACCTTCATGAACAAGCTCGACCGCGAAACCCGCGATCCGCTCGAACTGCTCGACGAGGTGGAGTCCGTGCTGAAGATCGAATGCGCCCCGGTGACGTGGCCGATCGGCATGGGCAAGAACTTCCGCGGCGTGTACCACCTGCTGAACGACGAAGTCATGCTGTTCAAGGCCGGTGAGGAGAAGGCCGACGGCGCCTACGAGATCATCAAGGGCATCGACAATCCGCGCCTGACCGAGATGTTCCCGCTCGAGATGGAACAGCTCAGGATGGAAGTGGAGCTGGTGCACGGCGCCTCGCATCCGTTCGACCTGGAGCGCTTCCTGTCGGGCGTGCAGACCCCCGTGTTCTTCGGTTCCGCGATCAACAACTTCGGCGTGCGCGAGATCCTGTCGGCACTGATCGACTGGGCGCCGGGCCCGCGCGAGCGCGACGCGACCGTGCGCGCCGTGCGCCCGGACGAGCAGCCGTTCTCCGGCTTCGTCTTCAAGATCCAGGCCAACATGGACCCGGCGCACCGCGACCGCATCGCGTTCCTGCGCGTGTGCTCGGGCCGTTTCGAAAAGGGCATGAAGGTCAAGCATCTGCGCCTCGGCCGTGAAGTGAAGCTGTCGTCGGTCGTCACGTTCATGGCGTCGAGCCGCGAACAGGTCGAGGAAGCGTACGCAGGCGACATCATCGGCCTGCCGAACCACGGCAACATGCAGATCGGCGACAGCTTCTCGGAAGGCGAGATGCTGACGTTCACCGGCATCCCGTACTTCGCGCCGGAGCTGTTCCGCACGGTGCGCATCCGCAATCCCCTGAAGACCAAGCAGTTGCACAAGGGGCTGCAACAGCTGGGCGAGGAGGGCGCCGTGCAGGTGTTCAAGCCGGTGATGGGCAGCGACCTGATCCTCGGCGCCGTGGGCGTGCTGCAGTTCGAGGTGGTGGCGAGCCGCCTGCTCAACGAATACGGCGTCGACGCCGTGTTCGAGGGTGCGAGCATCAGCAGCGCGCGCTGGGTGTCGAGCGACGACAAGAAGGCATTGTCCGACTTCGAGACGCAGCTGGCGCACAATGTCGCCTATGACGCGGCAGGCAACCTGGCGTACCTGGCCACGTCGGGCGTCAACCTGCGCCTCACGCAGGAGCGCTGGCCGAAGCTGCAGTTCCACGCGACGCGCGAGCACGCGGCCAAACTCGATTGACGGATCGGTATGCGTGGTGGGCTCGGGGAGCCCACCCTACGGCAATGCGCACGTCGTCGGGTGGGCACCCCGTGCCCACGCGAACGCATGCGTACTGCGATCATCATTTGCGCGGTTGCGCGATCAACGCCTCCACGATACTCCCCACGTAACACACGACGAACACGATTCCGGCCAGCGTGACGCTGAACGGCGTCGGCCGCGCCGCCAGCTGTGCCTCGAGCGCGGCCGGATCCAGCGCGATCTTGCCGCTCAACAGCTGGTCGGTCATCGTATTGGCCTCGTCCAGCGCAAAATTCACATACAGGATCGCGGCCACGACGGCCGGCACGAGGAACAGCAGGGCACGCGTGCGCCGCCCCAGGTAGTACTGGCCCACGCCAGGAAACACCAGGGCCGACAGCAATGCGCCCACGCTCTTGCGCTTCATTCAAACTGCTTTCGAGAAGGTGCGCACAAGTGCTCACCGATCTCTTCCTGCCCCGAGCCGTCCTGCTGACCGTGCTCGTGCCTGACAGGCGTCACTTTCCCGCCTCCCGCCGGCCAAGCGCCGGCGGCAGTGCCCGGCGTCACCGCGTGGCTCGCCTCGGGTAGCGCCGTTTGCGCTGCATGGGCGCCGGTGGCGAGCCGTTGCAGATTGACCGCCGCGTTCACGTCGCGGTCGTGATGCGCGGCGCAGCCTGCACAGGTCCAGGTGCGCTCGCCGAGCGCAAGCAGGTCGTTACGCTCCCAGCGCTGCAGAGTCTGGATCGTGGTCCCCAGCAGCCTGGCGGCCGGCCCGATTCCCATTGTGCTTTCCATGATCACGATTGGACACCTCTCCTCACATTTGGTTCGACTAGAGTCGAGCTCCTTCGCAATGGCGGGCTTGACCCACCGCAAAGGTCAAACTCCGGGGCGGCGTACATTCATTAAATGCACGCCGGAAATTTAGCTCGCTCCGCACATTACCACACGCCGATGGCGGATCGCAGCGCCACCGTTTCGCCCCCATGCTTCGCAGCCTGCCTTGCAACCCACAGCACCAGGAGGAGACATGACGCCCGCCTTCACCCCCGCCCCGGACCTGGCATGCTAGCCCGGCTGCGCATCGGTCCCAAGCTGCTGCTCGCGCCCGGCGTCGTGCTGGTGCTGCTCGTGCTGCTGTCGTGCGGGGCGTACTACGCGATGGTACGCCAGAACGAGTCGCTCGACAGCATCGTCCAGCGCCGCGCGGCGAACATGCGCGCCGCCGCCGAACTGTCGACATCGGCGCGCAGCGCGCATGCCGAGGCCTACCAGGTGCTGACCTGGATCAGCGGCAGCTTCCCGCGGTTCCGCGTCGATCCGCTTGTCGCCGACCTGCAGGCCCGGCACGGCGCCGTCGACCGCGACCTGGCACAGCTGGCACGCCGGATGGCCGACAGCCCGGACGAACAGCGCTACGTGGCCGAGGCGCGCGCCGCGTGGGCGCAATACGGCGACGCCGTGCGCGATGTGGTCGAGATCGCCCGGATCGACCAGTCGATCAGTGCCAACGCGATGGTCAAGGCCGAGCGCGCGTTCGCGGTCGTCGCCCAGCGCCTGACGGAACTGGCGCGGCGCGAGCAAGCGCTGTCCGAGCAGGCGTCCGCCGGGGCGGCCGCGGACTTCCGGCTGATCGCCGTCCTGATGCCCGTGGTGATCGCGCTGTCGGTCGCGGCGTCGCTGGCCATCACGCTGGCCGTGCGGCGCGCGCTGCTGGCGGACGTCGCCGCGATCGGTGCGGCCGCCAGCGCGCTGGCCAGCGGCGACCTGACGATCCGTGCGCGGGCCACCGGCGACGACGAGATCGCGCAGACGGCGCGTGCGCTCGACGCCGGCATCCGCGGCCTGAACGGCCAGTTGCGCACGGTGCTGGATTCGGCGCGCTCGATCGGTGCCGCGTCGCGCGAGATCACGCTGGGCCGCGCCGCCTTGCCGCCGCGCGCGCACGTGCGCGCCGCGCTGGAGCGCACGACGGCGTCGATCCAGGCGCTGGCGGCGGCCGCCGGCACCGGTGTGGCCGAATCGCGCGCAGCCGACGAACTGGCCGCGCGCGCCGGCGCCGTCGCGGAAGAGGGCAATGGCATGGTGCACCGGCTGGTCACGAC
>NZ_JBFUDR010000216.1:0-11134 GCF_056404615.1 Massilia sp. P2_C2
TCTCATTTGTCTCATTTGAGGCCACCAGCCTCAAATGCCCACCCTACGCGTCACGCGGTCATCAATTACGCGGCCTTTTCTTCAGCGCCGTGCTTCTGCTTGTAATCGGCAACAGCCGCCTTGATGGCGTCTTCGGCCAGGATCGAGCAGTGGATCTTCACCGGCGGCAGCGCCAGTTCTTCGGCGATCTGCGTGTTCTTGATCGCGAGCGCTTCGTCCAGCGACTTGCCCTTGACCCATTCGGTCACGAGCGAGCTCGATGCGATCGCCGAGCCGCAGCCATAGGTCTTGAATTTCGCGTCTTCGATCACGCCGGCTTCGTTCACCTTGATCTGCAGCTTCATCACGTCGCCGCAAGCCGGTGCGCCGACCATGCCGGTGCCGACGTCGTCGGAATTCTTGTCGAACGAGCCGACGTTGCGCGGGTTTTCGTAGTGGTCCAGGACTTTGTCCGAGTATGCCATGGTAGTAACTCCTTCAGTATTCGTTAGCTTGCGTCGCGCTCAGTGCGCGGCCCACTGGATCGAGTTCAGGTCGATCCCGTCCTTGTGCATTTCCCACAGCGGCGACAGTTCGCGCAGCTTGCCGACCTTTTCCTTCAGCAGCCTGATCGCGAAGTCGATGTCTTCCTCGGTCGTGAAGCGGCCGATCGTGAAGCGGATCGAGCTGTGCGCCAGTTCGTCGCTGCGGCCCAGCGCGCGCAGCACGTACGACGGTTCCAGCGACGCCGAGGTGCAGGCCGAACCCGACGACACGGCGATGTCCTTGATGGCCATGATCAGCGATTCGCCTTCGACGAAGTTGAACGACACGTTCAGGTTGTGCGGGACGCGGTGTTCCATGTCGCCGTTGATGTAGACCTCTTCGATCTCCAGCAGGCCCTTGGCCAGGCGGTCGCGCAGCGCCTTGATGCGCGCGAGCTCGGTGTCCATCTCTTCCTGGGCGATGCGGAAGGCTTCGCCCATGCCGACGATCTGGTGCGGCGCCAGCGTGCCCGACCGCAGGCCGCGCTCGTGGCCGCCGCCGTGCATCTGCGCTTCCAGGCGCACGCGCGGCTTGCGGCGCACGTACAGGGCGCCGATGCCCTTCGGACCGTAGGTCTTGTGCGCGCTGAAGCTCATCAGGTCGACCTTCAGCTCTTCCAGGTTGATCTCGACCTTGCCGGTGGCCTGCGCCGCGTCGCTGTGGAAGATGATGCCCTTCTTGCGGCACAGTTCGCCGATTTCCCTGATCGGCTGGATCACGCCGATCTCGTTATTCACGAGCATGACGGAGACGAGGATCGTGTCCGGACGGATCGCCGCTTCCAGTTGCTCCAGCGAGATCAGGCCGTTGTCCTGCGGTTCCAGGTAGGTCGCCTCGAAGCCCTGGCGTTCCAGTTCGCGCACGGTGTCCAGCACGGCCTTGTGCTCGGTCTTGACCGTGATGATGTGCTTGCCCTTCGACTTGTAGAACTGCGCCGCGCCCTTGATCGCGAGGTTGTTCGATTCGGTCGCGCCCGAGGTCCAGATGATTTCGCGCGAATCGGCGCCGACCAACGCTGCGACCTGCGCGCGCGCTTCCTCGACGGCCGCCTCGGCGCTCCAGCCGTACGCGTGGCTGCGCGAGGCCGGGTTGCCGAACTGCTCGCGCAGGTACGGGATCATCTTGTCCGCCACGCGCGGGTCGATCGGTGTCGTGGCCGAATAATCCATGTAGATCGGGAAATGCGGCGCAGTCGCGAAGCTCTGCTCGATTTTTTTGTCCAAGGGCGCGTTCATCAGTTCACTCCAATATGCTTAGCTTCAGTATTTTCCGACGACGCGTGGCGATGCATCACCACGACGTTCTGTTCTTTCTGCTTCTGCTGGTCGACCAGGTCCTGCAGGGACACGGAATCCAGGAAATCGACCATCTTGGCATTCAGCGTGGCCCACAGTTCGTGGGTCATGCAGCGGGTGCCGCTGGCGGCATCGGCGCCGTGGCAATTTTCCTTGCCGCCGCACTGGGTCGCATCGATCGGCTCGTCGACGGCGATGATGATGTCGGCGACGGTCACCTTGTCCGCACTGCGCGCCAGGCTGTAGCCGCCGCCGGGACCACGCACCGACTCGACGATCTCATGCCGGCGCAGCTTGCCGAACAATTGCTCCAGATAGGACAGCGAAATGGCCTGGCGCTGGCTGATGCCCGACAGCGTGACCGGACCATTGCCCTGGCGCAGGGCAAGATCGATCATCGCGGTAACAGCAAAACGGCCTTTGGTGGTCAGACGCATCACAACCCCGGTTGATTTCCAAGGGAAACGCCGCAAACCTTTGACGGTTTTCGAGGTCCCCCAAACAGTGTTAAAATCTTGCTTCTCTCCAACCAATCCGGCTTTCATCTGTCCCTCAGGACGTTGCTTTAAAGCGGATTAGTTGATCGATTTAGTCAAGTATAGCGTAATTCCCAAGGCTTTGCTTGGCCTCTTCCGACTTCGCCCATCCTATCCACGACATAGCAGACGCATGGGCCCGAACAGCCGCTGCATGCCTTCATGGTGTAAATTCGGGGTCAGAGCCCTTTTTTGGGCAAATGTATTCTGGTCAGATTTCAACCAGCGTGGGCTCGCTTCCAGTTCAGACACAGACACATGCCGCCCCGGTGACAGCCGGCTGATCGGCTTCCGCATCTAGCCGATCAACGCCACGCAAGCCGCTCTTCTGCACATGCAGCGACGTCTACGATCAATTGTCCTGAAAAGTGCTCTGACCCCGAATTTCTGTTAGCGGCGGCGCAGCAGGTGCATCGGCCCGAACAGCCGCTGCATGCCTTCGTGCCGGATGAACGACAGGTTGTACGGGTGTTCCGCGTGGATCTGCGGGAAGTCCGCCGTTTCCGGTACCTTGTTCAATTGCTCGGCGATCTTGCCCCACAAGACCAGCGTCGGCTTGTCCTGCCGCGCCGCCAGCGCCGCGAACACGGCGCGCTGGAACGGCACCCAGGCCCGCGCTTCCTGTACCGGGGGTACGTGCTTGCGGAATATGAGGGCCGCGTTCAGCAGCAGGAATCCATGGCCGAGCAGGTTGTCCTGCAACTCGGCCAGCGTCAGGATCGCGCCATTTGCCCGCGCCGCCTTCGCGACCGGTGCGAGCGCCGCGCCGCCCGTGTCGTCCGCGCTCAACTGACCGTCGGCCACGAGCAGCATCTTCATGAAGTTGCGCAGCGAGGTGGCGCGGTTGACGGGCTTCGACAGGCCCGTATCCGACCACAGCGGCCCCACCGCGCCGTCCATGAAGCACACGCCCGTCGCGCTTTCCTCGCGCGGATACGGCCCCTCCCCCACCAGCACATAGCGCACCGCAGCAAGCGGCAGCGCGAAGGCGGCGAACAGGCGGCCGCCCGTCGGCAGGTAGTGGTCGCCGGCCAGGCCGGGCAGGTAGTCGGGCGTGGCCTGCATCATGGCCTCGAGGCCGGCGACGAGATGGGGACGCCAGGAAGCGTCGGCACGTTGCAGGGCGTCGAGGATGGCGGCGGTGATGGCGTAGTCCGGCATGATATCGGCAGAGGTCAAAAGGAGGCAGATTGTAGCCGGGTCGGGCGCACGCAAGGCCGCCGGCCGGCATTTTTTCCGGGCTGTTCCGCGGGTCAACGTAGCGTCCGACATTCGCGAAAGCGTGCATCATGCATCGCGTCTCAACGCTGTGTGAACATATGGAGGAGGTTCAAATGCAGACGATTCAGGATGTGATGACCCGCGACGTGCAAAGCATTTCGCCGCAAGAAACGGTGCAGCGCGCCGCGCAGATGATGGATGAGCTGAACGTGGGCTCGATCCCCGTTCTCGACGGGCAAAAGCTGGTCGGCATGATCACCGACCGCGACATCACGGTCCGCTCGACGGCGGCCGGCCAGTCGCCGGGCCAGACGCGCGTGGGCGACGTGATGAGCACCGACGTGCGTACCTGCGGACCCAACCAGACCGTGGACGAGGTACTGGGCCAGATGGGCGACGTGCAGATCCGCCGCGTGCCCGTCGTCGACGAGCAATCCCACGAGGTGATCGGCATCGTTTCGCTGGGCGACATGGCGGCCAAGCATTCGGCCGGCGTTGACCATACGCTGGAAGCAATTTCCACGCCCGCCAAACCGGACCGCGCGGGCCGGGGGTCACAGACCCGGCACTAAGGGGTCACCGAGCCGCCGGCACCCACCCGCCGCCGGTGCCATGCCGGCGGCGGGTGGCGCGTCGTCATTCCGCGTCCGGCTGATTGGACGGATGGGCCGCCACGAAGGCCGGGATCTCCACGCAGGCCGCGTTGATGCGCGCGATGTTCGGATAGACGGAAACATCGACGCCGTTGCGCTGCGCATTGAACACCTGCGGCACGAGGAAACAGTCGGCGATGGTCGGCAGGTAGCMGTGACACAGCGGACCYGCGCTGGGATCGCGTGCGAGGTGTTTTTCCAGTACGCCGAGGCCGCTCACGATCCAGTGGCGGTACCACTGGGTCTTGATCTCTTCGGACAGGCCGAGGTCGCGCACCAGGTAGCGCAGCACGCGCAGGTTGTTCACCGGATGGATGTCGCAGGCCACGATCTGGGCCAGCTCGCGCACGCGCGCGCGCCCTTCGGCATCCTTCGGCATCAGCGGGACCTGCGGATACGCGTCCTCCAGGTACTCGAGGATGGCCATCGACTGGGTCAGCGTAATGAAGTCGTCCTGGAAGGTGGGGACGAGGCCGCTGGGATTCATCTTGATGTAGTTCTCCTGCAGCTGCTCGCCGCCGCCGCGCAGCAGGTGCACCGGAACCGCATCGTACTTCAGCCCCTTCAGGTTGAGAGCGATGCGTACCCGATAGGCGGCCGAGCTGCGAAAATACGTGTAGAGCTTCATTCCTTCCTCCCGTGGTAGTGTGCAACCTCCTGGTCGATGGCGCCGAACAGGCTGGCGCCATCGGCATCGAGCATCTCGATACGGACAGTATCGCCGAAGCGCAGGAAAGGCGTGACGGGCGCCCCCTGCTCGATGGTTTCGTACATGCGCAGCTCGGCCAGGCAGCAATAGCCCACGCCGCCGTTGGCGATGCTGGAACCGTGCAGGCTGCCCTGCTTGTTGGACACCGTGCCCGAACCGATGATCGTGCCGGCGCCCAGCTCGCGCGTCTTCGCCGCGTGGGCGATCAGTTGGGCGAAGCTGAACGTCATGTCCTCGCCCGCGTCGGGCCGGCCGAACGGCTGGTCGTTCAACGTCACCAGCAGGGGCAGGTGCAGCTTGCTGTCGCGCCAGGCGTCGCCGAGCTCGTCCGGCGTCATGGCCACCGGAGCGAACGCGCTGGCGGGCTTGGACTGGAAAAAGCCGAAGCCCTTTTCCAGTTCTTTCGGAATCAGGTTGCGCAGCGATACATCGTTGACGAGCATGACGAGCCGGATGGCCTGCGCCGCCTGCTCCACGGACGCGCCCATGGGCACGTCGCCGGTGACGACCGCCACTTCGGCCTCCAGGTCGACGCCCCACTCCTCGGACAGCACCGCGATCGGATCGCACGGGCCGACGAAGGAATCCGAACCGCCCTGGTACATCAGCGGATCCACGTAGAACGACGCCGGCACGTCGGCCTTGCGCGCCTTGCGCACGAGCTCCACGTGGTTGATGTAGGCCGAGCCGTCGGCCCACTGGTACGCGCGCGGCAGCGGCGAGGCGCACTCTTCCTCGAGGAAGGATTCCGCCGTGGCGGACCTGCCTTCGTTCAGCTGGTCGTAGACCTGGCGCAGGCGCGGCGCGACGTGGTCCCAATCGTCCAGCGCCTGTTGCAGCGTGCGGGCGATCTTCGGGACGGCCTGGCAGGTGACCAGGTCGCGGCTGACGACGACGAGGGTACCGTCGCGTCCGCCAGATTTCAGGGTAGCGAGTTTCATGGCGTTTCCTTCAGCGATATGGGTGTTTCCGCCATTAAAGAGTAAAACGGACTATCATACAAACAATATTTTCCGCTCTATTTATCGGACTTTCTGATGAATCCTACCCTGCGCCAGATGCGCGCCTTCGTTGCCCTGGCGAAGACCGGTAACTTTACGCTTGCCGCGCAATACATGCACGTTACACAGTCGGCCTTGTCCGGTTTGATCAAAGAGTTGGAACAAACACTTGGCGTCCGTGTGGTCGACCGCAGTACACGACGCATTGCGCTGACTGACACCGGCAATGAACTGTATCCCCTATTCAGCCAGATGATCGACGACCTCGACCGTGCGCTTGCGAACATTGCGGACCAGGCGCAACTCAGGAAGGGGATCGTGCGCGTGGCCGTGCCGCAGCTGATGGCCTGCACCTTGCTGCCGCAGGTGATCGCGGCGTGGCGCCGGCGCTACCCGGACATCGGCATCCGCCTGTCCGATTTGCCAGTCGAGGCCGTGACGACGCGCGTCCTGTCCGGCGAGACGGATTTCGGCATCGGCCCCGAACGCGACGCCGCCCCGCAACTGGAGGCACGAGCACTGATGGAGATGCCGTTCGAAGCCGTCGTCCCGCCCGATCACCCGCTGGCCACGCGCGACCGCCTCGCCTGGGGCGACCTGGCCCCCTACCCGCTGATCACGTTGCGGGGCCAGTTCACGGAGAGATTGCTGGCCGACATGAGCGACAGCCAGCGCGACGTGACGCTGAAGCCCGCCCACGAAGTCACCTACATGACCACCGCGCTCGCCATGGTGGCGTCCGGTCTCGGCATCACCGTCTGCATGCCTTACGCGGCGCCGCTCGTGCGCCTGCATGGACTGCGCATGCTGGCGCTCGAGGCGCCGGTATTGACGCGCCGTTTTTTCGTCTACACGCGCGAGCAGCGCTCGCTGTCGCCGGCCGCGGCGGCATTCATCGCCTTCCTGTTCGACTGGGTAGGTGCGGCCGGCGAACCGGCGGCCGGCGCCCCGGCGGCCGGCGATCCGGCGGCCGGCGCCCCGGCGACTGCCGACCCGGCGGTGCGTTGCAGCGATGCATCAGACGCCGCTGAACGGCCGCGCTAGAATGGGGGTTCCTCCACCGCTTCCTTTCATCGATGTCCCACAACACCATCGCGGTCAACCAGCGCATGGACAGGTTCGACAAGCACGCCAGCGTCTGGCTGTTCGGCTACGGCTCCCTCATCTTCAAGGCCGACTTCCCCTACCTCGAGCGGCGCCCCGCCAGCATCGTCGGGTGGAGCCGGCGCTTCTGGCAAGGATCGCACGACCACCGCGGCACCGAGACGGCGCCGGGACGAGTCGTGACCCTCGTGCCGGATGCCGGCGTCGTCTGCCACGGCATGGCCTACCTGGTCACGCCGGAGGAATTCGCCCACCTCGACTACCGCGAGAAGAACGGCTACCTGCGCCTGGCGACCGACATCCGCTTCGAGGACGGCGGCAGCGCCGAAGGCCTCGTCTACATCGCCACGCACGAGAACGCGGCCTACCTCGGCCCGGCGAGTGAGCGCGACATTGCGCTACAGATCGCCACCGCGCGTGGCCCGAGCGGACCGAACAGCGAATACCTGCTGGAACTGGCCAGGGCCCTGCGCGCACTCGGCAAGCCCGATCCACATGTGTTTGAGATCGAGCGGCACCTGCAGGAGTTCCAAAGTCGTGTTTGATCCAGAACGAAGCCGCGCTGGCGTGCGCAGGTCGGCTTCGTGATTTAATCCTGTCGAACGTTTGCCAATCAGGAGCCCCCCATGCAGGAGCCGCAACAGTCACCGCCCCGCCCGCCATCTGCCAGCGAACTCGACGAAGACACGCTGGCCTTCGTGCGCAAGGTCTTCCACTTTGCGCGCACCGGGGAGGCCGGCGAACTCGCGACCTTGCTGGGCCAGGGCTTGCCGCCCAACCTGCGCAACGAACGCGGCGACAGCCTGCTGATGCTGGCCTGCTACCACGGTCACGCGGACGCTGCCCGGGTGCTGCTGGAACACGGCGCCGATCCGGAAATCATGAACGACGCCGGCCAGGCCCCGCTCGCCGGCGCCGCCTTCAAGGGCGACATCTCGATCGCCACGCTGCTGCTGGACCACGGCGCGGCGGTCGACAACGCGGGTCCGAACGGCAAGACGGCGCTGATGTTCGCCGCCATGTTCAACCGCGCGGACATCGTCCGCCTGCTGCTGGCGCGCGGCGCCGACCCGTTCCGCCTGGACGCGGACGGCAACGCGATCCTCGACGCGGCGCGCAGGATGGGCGCGGCCGACACGGCGGAGCTGCTGGCCGCGGTGACCAGCGAACGCTGAGCGGTCAGCGGGAGCAGAGGCAGCGGGCCGCACTCATCCGCCGGTGCGACCTGCCCCGTCGTCGACGCTCAGGTAACGCGGCGCGACGGGTCCGGTGAGCCACACGCCATTGTCGGACCGATAGAACACGGTGCCGTCGGCGCGCATGCGTGCCGCGTCGACGCGCAGCACGACGGGGAAGCCATGCCGGGCGCCGACCCTGCGGGCCGTGTCGACGTCGCCCGACAGGTGGACGTGCTGGCGGCTCCCGGCACGCAGGCCGGACGCGAGGATCGATTTCAAAAAGCGGCTCGCCGTGCCGTGGTACAGCACGTCCGGCGGTTGCGCCGGCTGCAGGTCCAGCTCGACGGAAATCGAATGGCCTTGGCTGGCGCGGATGCGGGTGCGGCCCGCGTCGAATGCGAAGCGCTGCTTGTCGTTTTCCGCGACCACGCGTTCCAGCTGGTCGCGCGCGACGGGCTTGCCGTGTTCGGCCAGGCGTGCCAGCAGCACGTCCACGTCGGCCCAGCCGTTCGCGTCGAGCTGCAGGCCGATGCTGTCCGGACGGTGGCGCAGGACGTAGCTCAACAGTTTGCTGGTGCTGACGATCGGATCGTTGATCATGGCATGCCGGGACGGAAAGTCGACAATATGGCGAGCATACGGCAGGTGTGGCCGGCCTGACAAATCCGTCAGCGGCCGCCGCTGCCGGCCTCGCCGTCTTGCCCTTCGGTGACCCGCCCTTTCTCGATTTCCGCCGCCGCACGCACGAGAATCGCCGCGATGCGCAGCTGCTCGTCCGTACCCGCGCCCGCACGCGTCATCAGCGCGCGCTTGAGCGCGTGACGCGCGTCGGACAACTCGGCGGTCCAGGCGCCGCGTCCGCGCGGCCCCTCCTCGCCTTCGGCCAGCGCGCTGCGCATCAGGTCCATCTTCTGCGCCGCCTCCTGCAGCCGTGCGAGCAGCACGTCGACGTGCGCGCGGTTGGCGTCCAGGTGGGCGCGACCTACGTCGGACAGCGCGTAGCGCTTGCGCGTGCCCTCGAGCTGGATGGTCACCCAGCCCAGGTCTTCCATGCAGGCCAGCGCCGGATACATCATGCCCGGGCTCGGTACATAGAAACCGTTCGAGCGCGCTTCCAGTGCGCGGATGAGTTCGTAGCCATGGCTGGGCTGTTCGGCGATCAGGGCCAGCAGCAGCAATTGCAGGTCGTCCGACGACAGCTTGCGTCCGCGCGGCAGGCCGCCATCGTCGGAAAAGCCGAAGCCGCCCGGTCTGCCGCCCCGGCCTGGATGCCCGCCGTGGCCGCCATGGCCGTGACGGGGAGAGAAGCCGGCGTGGCCGTGGTGATGTCCATGGTGGTAATCGTGATGAATGTGGTGTCGCATGGCCACTCCTTTATATCGTAAGATACATCTTAAGATATACATGGTAGTTGACACTGTCAACCATAATCTGCCGTGTGTGAGTGACGCGCTGCCCTTGCGCTACACTGGGCCGCCGGCCGTCGCCGACGTGCCGGAACGACAGTTCATGGAGGAAGGAATGGCGATGGAATGGGAACGCCTGGTATCGACGATGCGCCTGGGCCGCGAGGATGACCGGGGCGACGGCGGCAGCCGCACGGAATACATGCGCGACTGGGACCGGCTCGTGTATTCGAGCGCGTTCCGGCGCCTGCAGGACAAGACCCAGGTCTTCCCGCTGTCGGACAGCGATTACGTGCGCACCCGCCTCACGCACAGCATCGAGGTGTCGTCGGTTGGGCGTTCGCTGGGAATGCTGTGCGGCGAAGTCATCAAGGAGCGCGCGCCGGCGCTCGCGATGGCGCCGCAGGACTTCGGCAGCATCGTCGCCGCCGCCTGCCTCGCCCACGACATCGGCAACCCGCCGTTCGGCCACTCGGGCGAGGCTGCGATCCAGTCGTGGTTCACCGAGCATGCCGGACGCTGGCTCGACGGCCTCACCGAACGCGAACGCCAGGATTTCCTGCGCTTCGAGGGCAATGCCCAAGGGTTCCGGCTCGTTACCCGGCTGCAGAACGCGGTCGACCATGGCGGCTTCCAGCTCACGTATGCCGTGCTCGGCGCCTTCATGAAATACCCGCGCGCATCCGACCTGCCGTCCGCAAAGGACAAGATCAGCGAGAAGAAATTCGGTTATTTCGCGGACGACGCGGCGACGGCCGAGCGGATCGCCAACCGCGTGGGACTCGTGCGCAAGGGCCCGGGCGAGTGGGCACGCCATCCGCTCGCGTTCGTGATGGAAGCCGCGGACGACATCTGCTACGGCATCGTCGACCTCGAAGATGGCCACCGGCTGGGCCGCGTTTCGTTCGACGAGGCGCGCGGCCTGCTGTGGCCCATCGCCTTTCCGGGCAGCGCGGCCGAGAGCCTGTCGTACCGGCAACTCGCGGACGACACGGGCCGCGTGGAATACCTGCGCGCCCGCGCCATCGGCCGGCTGGTGGCCGCCGCGCTGGACGTCTTCCGTGCGCACTACGACGCGATCATGGAAGGCCGCTTCGAGCAGGACCTCGTCAGCGCGTCGCGCTATGCCCAAGAACTGAAGGCGATCGCCACGCTGTCGCGCGAGCGCATCTACGCGACGCCTTCCGTGCTGCAGATCGAGGCAGCGGGCTTCGAGATCCTCGGCGGCCTGCTGGGCAAGATCGTGCCGGCGCTCGCCAAGCCGGAGACGGAACGCTCCGCGGCCGACCGCAAGATCGCGCAAATCATCCCGCAGCAGTTCGGCCGCGGCGCCACGCCGTACGCCCGGCTGCTCGGGGCGACGGATTACATTGCCGGCATGACGGACAGCTTCGCACTGAAGCTRTTCCGGCGCCTGCACGGTATCGAATTGCCGGGCACGATCGTCTGAGCCGCCGGGCCCGGCGGTCCGGCGGTCCGGCGGTCCGGCGGTCCGGCGGTCCGGCG
>NZ_JBFUDR010000217.1:0-11107 GCF_056404615.1 Massilia sp. P2_C2
GTGTGGATCTCGCTGCCGGCCACGCGCTCGACGATCAGCACGATCAGGCCGTCGTTCAGCAGCAGCGTGTCGCCCGGACGGACGTCGTTCGGCAGCGCTTTGTAATCGAGGCCGACGCGTTCCTGGTTGCCCAGTTCACCGTTTTCGCCCCAGCGGGCGTCGAGAATGAAGCGGTCGCCATTGTTCAGCAGAATCTTGCCATCTTCAAATTTACCGACGCGGATCTTCGGACCCTGCATGTCGGCCATGATCGCGACTTCGCGGCCGCATTCGGCGGCGGCACGGCGCACCAGGTTCGCCCGGTCAATGTGATCCTGGGCGCGGCCGTGTGAAAAGTTCAGGCGCACGATGTCCACGCCCGCACGAATCATGCGGACGAGCGTATCGAAATCGGAAGAGGCGGGGCCGATGGTTGCGACGATCTTGGTGCCACGAGACATTGAACTATCCTTGATGTGAAAAGCGCAGCCCGAAGCTGCGCCGATGACCGGTTGGTATTATTTTGCTGCGCTGCGTTGCAGAAGGATCTCCACCGCCGGCAGCGTCTTACCCTCGAGGAACTCGAGGAAGGCGCCGCCGCCGGTCGAGATATAGCCGATTTGGTCGGCAATATTGTATTTTGCGATTGCGGCCAGGGTGTCGCCACCGCCGGCGATCGAGAAGCCCTTCGAGGTCGCAATGGCCTGGGCCAGCGTCTTCGTGCCTTCGGCGAACTGGTCGAATTCGAACACGCCGACCGGGCCGTTCCAGACGATGGTGCCGGCCTTGGCGATCTGTGCGGCGAGCTGGGCCGCGGTTTTCGGGCCGATGTCCAGGATCATGTCGTCGTCAGCAACGTCCTTGACGTCCTTCGTCGTCGCGGCGGCCGTCGGCGAGAATTCCTTGGCGCATACGACGTCGACGGGGATGGGGACCGTCGCGCCGCGCGCGGCCATCTTGTCGATGATCGCCTTGGCGTCGCCGACGAGGTCCGCTTCCGCGAGCGACTTGCCGATGTTCAGGCCCACGGCCTTCATGAACGTGTTGGCGATGCCGCCGCCGACGATCAGGTTGTCGACCTTGTCGGCCAGGCTCTGCAGGATCGACAGCTTGGTCGACACCTTGGAACCGGCGACGATGGCCAGCAGCGGACGCTGCGGCGCGCCCAGCGCCTTGCCCAGCGCGTCCAGTTCGGCCGCCAGCAGCGGACCGGCGGCCACGACCGGCGCGAACTTCGCGATGCCGTGGGTGGTCGCTTCGGCGCGGTGCGCCGTGCCGAACGCGTCGTTGACGTAGACGTCGCACAGCTTGGCCATCTTTTGCGCCAGCTCGTCCGAATTTTTCTTTTCGCCCTTGTTGACGCGGCAGTTTTCCAGCAGCACGACCTGGCCCGGCGCGACGTCCACGCCATCGACCCAGTTCTGTTTCAGTTCGACCGGCTGGCCCAGCAGTTCGGACAAGCGCCTGGCGACGGGCGCCAGGCTGTCTTCCGGCTTGAACTCGCCTTCGGTCGGACGGCCGAGGTGCGACGTGACCATCACGGCCGCACCCGCATCAAGCGCAGCGCGGATCGCGGGAACCGAAGCGCGCACGCGCGTGTCTTCCGTAATGTTGCCGGCGTCATCCTGCGGCACGTTCAGGTCGGCGCGGATGAACACGCGCTTACCTTTCAGCGCGTCTTGTTCGATCAGGTCTTGCAAGCGGGTGAAATTGAGAACGGCCATTGTCAGAGGGGTCAAGTGTTTAAAAAACGCTATTTTACCAAAGGCGAGGTTGTCGAAAACATGAGAAATGCGCAGGAGAGCCCATACCTGCATGCCAATAACGTTGGTTTCAACCTATCCTGCCGTCATGACAACCCGGCGGCGCGGATGTCGCATGACTGCAACAAAATGGCGATACGGGACGGCGGCCGGACCGGCGACGATTTCGACCGGGCCATTCCGGCAATCTGGTCGAATCCGTTAAAATCGTGGTTTTGGGAATGCCGGGATACCGGACGCGGTCCGGCTTCCCCTTGCCAAACTAGTTGACGGAGAAATCAATGAACAACAAGACCATCCCGGTCGTGGAACTGGAAGCCAAGGATCTGCCGGCGTATTGCCCGAACCCGGCCATGCCGCTGTGGTCGTCCCACCCGCGCGTCTTCCTGGATTTCGACCACGACGGCAATGCCAGGTGCCCGTACTGCGGCACCCAGTACCGCCTGAAGCCGGGCACCGTGCTGGCCCACCACTGATCCCGTCCCGCCCGGTGGGCCTGCCGTGAACCCCGCAAGCGCCGCAGACTCCCGGACCGCCGCCGGCTATCGCGCCCCGTGGTGGCTGCCTGGCGGCGACCTGCAGACGATTTATCCCGCCCTCTGCATCCGCAAGCCGGCCGTCGCCTACCGGCGCGAACGCTGGGACACGCCCTGCGGCCAGGACTTCATCGACGTCGACCTCGTCGCCGGCGCCTCCCCCGCCGCCCCCTGCGTGCTGCTGTTCCACGGCCTGGAAGGGTCGTCCGACAGCCATTACGCGCGCGGCCTGATGGCAGCCGTCCAGGCACGCGGCTGGCATGGCGCGATCCCGCATTTCCGCGGCTGCTCGGGCGAGGCCAACCTGGCGCCCCGCTTCTACCACTCCGGCGACGCCGAAGAACTCGACTGGATCATCCGCCGGCTGCGCCCGCGCTATCCCGGTCCGTTCTACGTGGCCGGCGTTTCGCTCGGCGGCAACGCGCTGCTGCGCTGGCTCGGTGAACAGGGCCAGGGCGCGGGCATCGTCGATGCCGCCGTGGCCGTGTCGGCCCCGCTCGACCTGGCGGCCGGCGGCGCCGCGCTGTCGTCCGGCTTCAACCGCCTGTACACGCGCATGTTCCTGCAGACGCTGAAGCCGAAGGCACTGGCCAAGCTGGAACGCTTTCCCGGCCTGTTCGACCGCGACCGGCTGCTCGCGGCAAACGATTTATACAGTTTCGACAACATCGTCACGGCGCCGCTGCACGGCTACCGCGACACGGACGACTACTGGCATCGCGCCAGCGCCCGCCACGTGCTGCACGACATCGTCGTGCCGACCCTCGTGCTCAACGCGCGCAACGATCCGTTCCTGCCCGGCCGCCACCTGCCGCAATCGGCCGCGCCTGCGGTGACGCTGGAATATCCCGACACGGGCGGCCACGTCGGCTTTCCCACCGGCCCCGCATTTCCTCCATTCTCTGGAAGACTCGACTGGCTACCGCAACGCATCCTGCGCTTCGTCGACGACGTGGCCGGCCGCCGCGACTCATCAACCGACCTGCCCACGTCGGCGCACGCGCGCGCCGGCGCGGGCGCCGCTGTGCCAAGCTTGCAACCATGGACGACATCGTAAAACAGGCAATGGCCAAATGGCCGAATGTGCCCTACTGCTACGGCTGGCTCGCACTGGACGCGCGCGGCGCCTGGCGCATGCGCGACGAAGCGGCCCAGCGTGCCGGCGCGCCGGGCGACAGGCTGACGAATGCCGCACTGGTCGGCTTCATCGCCCGCAATTATTTATCGGATGAACGGGGCTGCTGGTATTTCCAGAACGGTCCGCAGCGCGTCTACGTGAACGTCGAGACGACGCCGTTCATCGCCCGCACCGACCCCGCACAAGGCCTCGTGCTGCACACGGGCCAGCCGCTGGGCGCCCCGGACGAGGTATTTCTCACGGACGCCGGCGGCATCGTGCTGCGGGCCGGACAGGTGGTGGCGCAGGTGGACGACCGCGACGCGGCGCAACTGCTGCAGGCGTTCGAACTGGATGGACGGCCCGCCGCGATCGAGGACGTGATGGCATGGCTGGAAGGCGGCGCGGGCGAACTGGCCCTGCGCTGGCAGGAGCGCAGCATTGCCGTCGGACGGCTGGCGGCGGACGACGTGCCCGGCCGCTTCGGCTTCGTGCGCCGGCCGGACCAGTAGATACCGTCTCGCCCGTCAAGCCTCACATGGCGTAATTTGGGTCATATGGCCTGCCTGTGTGCACAACACCAAAGCACAGGTGGGCCAGCTTGCGCATGCGGTTTGTCGGCGTTACGCGTGGGCACAGGGGTGCCCACCCTACTCAGCGGTCCTTATCCTTCTTCTCTTTCTTCTCGTCCTTCTGGCGCTCGTTCAGCTCCCGTTCGCGCGCATCGATGACGGCCTGGTCGTAGAACGACACATCCTTCGCCTTGCGCGCGAGATTCAGCTGGTCGACGGCCGCCGGCAGCGCGCCCGTCAGCACATACGATTCGGCCAGCGCCATGTGCTGCAGGGCGATCTTGCCCTGGGCCGCATAGGTCTTGGCCAATTGATCGTAGAGCTTGGGCTCTTCGCGGTATTGCTGCACCTGGTCGCGCAGGAACTGGGCCGCCTTGTCCAGCTGGCCGTCCGCGACCAGCGCGTCGGCGTACTGGCGTGCCAGCATGCGCGACAGCGGGAATTTCTGGAACGCGGCGTCCGCCTCCTGCACGGCCTGGTGGATGACCTCCGGCGGCTGTCCCGGCGCCAGCTTGATCTCGGTGCCGAGGGCGGCGAACATGGCGCTGCCGTCCGTGCCGCTGCGCTCGCTCGAAAACACGCCGGGCCGCGGCTTCGTCGACGCCTTCGCCTTGTCGAGCCAGCTCTGCGCCGTTTTGAGGTCGCCCTGCTTCAGCGCGAGGCAAGAGAGACCGTACATGGCGGCCGTCTGCTGCTGCGTGTTCGGCTGGGCCAGCTGGCTTTCGAACGTGGACCTGGCTTCCTCGCGGCCTTTCTGGCTCTCGTCCTGCAGCACGCGCACGCGGGCACGCACGAGGTGGAATTCGATGCTGTCCGGCCGGATGCGGATCGGCTTGGGATTGTCGCGGATGCGCGACTGGATATCGGCGATGCGCTCGCCCGTCAGCGGGTGGCTGCTGAGCCAGGCCGGCGCCTCGCCATACACGCGCGTCGTGCTCTGCAGGCGCTTGAAGAACCCCACCATGCCCGACGTGTCGTAGCCGGCCGCGCGCATCGTCTGGAAGCCGACGCGGTCCGCCTCCCGCTCGGCATCGCGGCTGAAATTCAGCTGGCGCTGGATCGCGAGGCCCTGCCCGCCCATCATGACGCCCATCGCCGCATCAGCGCCGCCGCCGGCCTTGCCGACGAGCGCCGCCAGCAGCAGCGCGGCGAGCGGCAGCAGCGCATCCTGCTTCTGCTGCCCGATCATGCGTGCGATGTGGCGCTGCTGCACGTGCCCGATCTCGTGCGACAGCACGGATGCCAGCTCCGACTCGTTCTGGGCCGACAACAGCAGCTGCGAGTGCACACCGATGAAGCCGCCGGGCAGCGCGAATGCATTGATCATCGGGTCGCGCACGGCGAAGAAGAAGAAATCGGCATTCATCTCGCCGCGCGCGCCGGGCGCGAACGACACGAGGTTCTCGCCGAAGTTGTTCAGGAATTCGAGGACCGCGTCGTCGTCCAGGTAATCGCGATCACGCCGGATATCGTTCATGATCTCTTCGCCCAGCTTGCGCTCCATCACGGGCGACAGGTCGGAACGTGCGGTATCGCCGAGCGTCGGCAAACCGGTCGTGTCGGCACTGCCGTGCAGGACGGGAACGGTGGGCGCGGCCAGGGCGGCGGCGGTCGCTACGGCCAGGCTGACGGCCATAGCGAGACGGCGCCACGGCCGCCTTGGTGAAAGCTGCAACATTGCTGAAATCGGGTTAGGTTTCACGATGCTATGATACCTGCTTCCCGGCTGTTGAAACCGCCGGGCATTATTTTGTTACTCCTTGTTCACGCCAACATGACAACTTCCGCCGCCGACGCCAGCCCCCTGACCCACTTCGACGCCACCGGCCAGGCCCACATGGTCGACGTCGGCGCCAAGGACGCCACCCACCGCGTCGCCGTCGCCGCCGGCACGATCCGCATGCAGCCGGCGACGCTGGAGCTGGTCCGCTCGGGGTCGGCCAAGAAAGGCGACGTGCTGGGCGTGGCCCGCATCGCCGCGATCATGGCCGCCAAGCGCACGAGCGATCTGATTCCGCTGTGCCATCCGCTGGCCATCACCAGGGTCGCCGTCGATTTCGAGATCGATGCGGCGAATAACAGTGTGCATTGTCGGGCGCAGGTGGAGACCTATGGCAAGACTGGCGTGGAGATGGAGGCGCTGACTTCGGTGCAGGTGGGTCTGCTGACCATTTATGACATGTGCAAGGCGGCGGATCGCGGGATGGTCATGACCAATGTGCGGGTGCTGGAAAAGCACGGTGGGAAGAGCGGGGATTGGACGGCTGGAATCTGAACTTGCTATCGATTTGTTAACCGTGCAATAATTTGCGCCTTCCTTCCTGAATGCTGCTGCACGAAGGGCCACCGTTCCGGCGATCTCTGATAGCCGGCGCGACTTGTCGCCTACTTTGCACGCAGCCATGTCGAATTTTTCCCGTCTTGCCAAAGCCTTCCGCCGTGAAGGTATCGCCGTCGACTATACGGACGGCATCTACCGTATTACCAACGAGCACGCTAGTGCTCAAATCCTGCTGCCGGCCACCTTGCCGCTCGAGCAGAAAGCCGTACGCCAGTTGCTCGACTTTGCCTCGGTGCGTTCGCCGGACAGCCACCACGGCGTCTGCCGCGCCTGCGCGACACCCGACTTCCACCCGGGCTCCATCGCACCGGTCGGCAGCGTGGTCGCCACCGACGCCGACTTCGTGATTCCCGCCGCGATCGGCACCGACATCAACTGTGGCATGCGGCTGGTAACCACCGGCCTGAAGAAAGCCGCAGTGGAACCGATCAAGCAGGCGCTGGTAAAGCGGCTGACCCGTGTATTGCTGGACAATGGCCGCGACGTGCCGGTGCGCAGCGCCGCCTTCCGCGCCCTGTTCGACGATGGGCCTGCCGGCTTCATCGATTCCTTGCGGGCCGATGGATTGTGGGCCGCCGTGGACCGCGACCGCCTCGCCGGCGAGCTGGCGGATTGCGTCAGCCTGGCGGATTTTGGCGGTCATTCGCGCTACGCTCCGGACGCGCTGGTGGGCACGCGCGAGACCATCCGCGATCCCAGCCTCGGCACGCCCGGCGCCGGCAACCATTTTGTGGAACTGCAGGTCGTCGACGAGGTGTTCAACCGCCACGCGGCCTATACCGCCGGGCTGGCAGTGGGCGACGTGGTCGTGATGATCCACTCGGGCAGCCGCGATGTCGGCTTCTTCGTCGGCCAGCGCTGGATGGACCGCGCGCGCGCCGCATGGCCTGCCGGCATCAAGCATCCCAAAAGCGGTTTGTATGGCCTGAGCGGCCCCCTCGCCCATGAGTACCTGACCGCCATGGGCACCGCCGCGCGCTATGCGTGGGCCAACCGCGTGGTGCTGGCCGAACTGGTGCGCAAGGAAGTGAGCGAACTGGCCGGCGGCGATTCGCGTCTGGTGGTCGACGTGCCGCATAACGTGGTGTTGCCGGAACAGGGCATGAACATCCACCGCAAGGGCGCCACACCGGCCCGGCTTGACGATCTGGCACTCATCCCGGGCTCGATGGGCGACGCCTCCTACCTGGCGCGTGGGCTGGGGAACCCGGAGTGGCTATGGTCGTGCAGCCATGGCGCTGGCCGCAGCGTGAGGCGCCAACAGCTCAGGCGCATGGCCGGTGCGCCGTCGGACGGCAACTGGCAATGCGTAACGCTGCGCGACGAGCGCCGGGTCGAGGAAGCACCAGCCGCCTACAAGCCGATCGGTCCCGTGCTCGCCGCTCAGGAACAGGCGCACCTGATCGAGGCCGTAGTGCGGATGAAGCCGTGGCTGACGTTCAAGGCATGAAATAATAAAAGCGCTCGCTGCCTTGCAGGTCGGCTCTTTTACGATTTACGCCATGTGCAAGGCCGCGAAGCGGTATCTTCAAAGGGACCGGCACCGTGAACCGTCAATCGTTCAACCGCGTCCCAATCCACCAATAATTCCCCTGCGCATCCTGCACACCCGCCGACYTGTCCCCATACGGCTGGTCGCGCGGTTCGGACAGGCTGGTCGCGCCATGGTCCAGCGCCCTCGCATACACCTTGTCGACATCCTCGACATACACGTGCACCGATGAGATCAGGTCGGCCCCCGGCCGGGATCCCATCATCAGCACCGAATCGCCGATCCGGACCTCCGCGTGCCGGATCGCACCGTCGGCGTCGGGCTGGCGCCGCAGTTCGGTTGCGCCGAACGCGTGCGCCAGGAAATCGAGCATGGCGCGCACATCCTTGACGAGCAGGTAGGGCGACACCGCGTTATAGCCATCCGGTTTGTATCGAGTCTCCATGATCCCTCCGTTATTGGTCTATGTAGCTGAACAATTCTGGCACAGATGTATCGACTTGCAATACGAATGTTCCGCTTTGACACACCAGATTTGTCTCTTCCGGCACGCAGACATATGGCATGGATATTGCGGATTCCTCCGTGACTGCGCGGCGACGCGTGGCGCCCAACTACCTCACCGATCAAGGAGACAACCATGACCTGGAGCAAGCCTGAATTCACCGACTGGCGTTTTGGTTTTGAAATCACGATGTATATCGCAAACCGCTGACGCAGTCCCGCGGCGGCGCGCAAAGCCGCCGCGGGCTGACGGGGGACCATCATGAACATCGTCGTATTAGGCTCGGCGGCGGGAGGCGGCTTCCCGCAATGGAATTGCAACTGCCGTCAGTGCGCCGGCGTGCGCAACGGCACCCTGCGCGCGACGGCGCGCACGCAGTCCTCGATCGCCGTGTCCGCCAACGGGACGGACTGGGTGTTGATCAATGCCTCGCCGGACATCCTCACGCAGATCCGCGCCACGCCCGCGCTGCAGCCGGCGCGCGCCCGGCGCGATTCCGGCATCGCCGCCGTCATGCTGATGGATGCCCAGGTCGACCACGTCACCGGCCTCCTGATGCTGCGCGAGGGGAGACAACTGCCCTTGTACTGCACGGCGCAGGTCTGGCGCGAACTCAACGACGGACTGCCGCTCGCGCGCGTGCTGTCCCACTATTGCGGCGTCGATTGGCATGCATTGCCGCTGGATGGCGGCGTGCACGTGCCGGGCATCGATGGCATCCGCTTCACGCCGCTGGCGCTGACCAGCAAGGCGCCACCGTATTCCGACCACCGCAACGATCCGCACCTGGGCGACAACATCGGCCTGCTGATCGAAGACGCTACCAGCGGCAAGTCGGTGTTCTATGCGCCGGGACTCGGCGCGATCGAGCCGCACGTCGAGGCCGCGCTGCGCAAGGCGGACTGCGTGCTCGTCGACGGCACGTTCTGGCGTGCGGACGAGATGATCGAACTGGGGCTGTCGCACAAGACGGCGGCCGACATGGGGCACCTGCCGCAGGCGGGCGAAGGCGGCATGATCGCCGTGCTCGACGGCGTCAAAGCGCGGCGCAAGGTACTCATCCACATCAACAACACGAATCCGATCCTGGACGACGACTCCGAACAACGCGCGCTGCTCGCGCGCCACGGCATCGAGGTGGCATTCGACGGCATGGAGATTTCGCTATGAGCACCACGGACACCGCCTGGAGCCGCACCGAATTCGAAGCGCAATTGCGCGCACGGGGTGCCGGCTACCACATCCACCATCCGTTCAACGTCAGGATGCACGACGGCCTGCTGAGCGCCGACCAGATCCGCGGCTGGGTCGCCAACCGGTTCTATTACCAGGTCAATATTCCGCAAAAGGATGGCGCCATTCTCGCCAATTGTCCGGACCGCGAGACCCGGCGCCGCTGGGTACGCCGCATCCTCGACCATGACGGCTGGGACGACTACGAAGGCGGCAGCGCCGGCGGCATCGAAGCGTGGGTGCGGCTCGGCGAAGCGGTCGGGCTCACGCGCGATGCGCTCTGGTCGCAACGCCACGTGGTGCCCGGCGTGCGCTTTGCCGTCGACGCCTACGTCAATTTTGCGCGCCATGCGCCGTGGCAGGAAGCCGTCTGCTCGTCGCTGACGGAGATGTTCGCGCCGCAGATCCACAAGGACCGGCTCGCCACGTGGCCCACGCACTACCGCTGGATCGATCCCGCAGGACTGGATTACTTCCGCAGCCGGATCTCGCTGGCCGAGCGTGACGTCGAACACGGCCTGCAGGTGACGCTGGATCACTTCACCTCCCGCACCCGGCAGGAGCGCGCGCTCGACATCCTGCAGTTCAAGCTCGACATCCTGTGGGCGATGCTTGACGCCATCGAAAAAGCCTATCCGTGAGAGGTCCGCCATGCACACGATTTCCGACCAACCCGCGCTGTCGCGCCTCTTCCGCATGCAGTGGGAAGAAGCACAAGGCCTGTATGTGCTCCTGTATCCCGAAGGTATGGTCAAGCTGAGCCAGAGCGCGGCCGAGATCCTCAAGCGCTGCGACGGTCGCCGCAGCGTGACCGCCATCGTCGACGAACTCGAGCAGGCGTTCCAGTGCGGCGGCCTGCGCGGCGACATCGAAGCATTCCTGCGCGTCGCCGGCGAACGCGGCTGGGTCAACTGAGGTGCCACCATGAACGCCCCGACTTTCATGCCGAACATCGCTCCGCCGCTCTGGCTGCTGGCCGAACTGACGTATCGCTGCCCGTTGCACTGCCCGTTCTGCTACAACCCGGTCGGCTATGCCAACGACCGTACCGAACTGACGACTGAACAATGGTTCGACGTCATGCGGCAGGCGCGCCGGCTCGGCGCGGCCCAGCTCGGTTTCTCGGGCGGCGAGCCGCTGCTGCGCGATGATCTGGAAGACCTGGTCGGCGAAGGCCGCCGGCTGGGGTTCTACACGAATCTGATCACGTCCGGCATCGGCCTGACGGAGGCGCGCCTCGCACGCATGAAGGACTTGGGGCTGGACCATATCCAGTTGTCGTTCCAGGACTCGACACGGGAAATGAACGATTTCCTGTCGAGCACGAAAACATTCGACCTCAAGGCGCGCGTCGCCAGGCTGATCAGACAGTACGACTATCCGATGGTGTTGAACGTCGTGCTGCACCGCTTCAATCTCGACCATGTGGAGCGGATCATCGACATGGCACTCGAGATGGGCGTCGACTACCTGGAACTGGCCAACGCGCAATACTACGGCTGGGCGCTCATCAACCGGGCGCAGCTGATGCCGACGCAGGCCCAGCTCACGCGGGCGGAAAGCGTGGTG
>NZ_JBFUDR010000218.1:0-11098 GCF_056404615.1 Massilia sp. P2_C2
TAAAATGACGACCAGGTAGTGTCACCCATGTCTCTAGACATGTGTTACCTATGTCCCTGTGCTAAACACACCCCCGTGCCCACGCGTAACCTTCGCACATCGCAAACGTCCGCGTGGGCACGGGGTGCCCACCCTACGCGGACTGCGGCGCCATCCACACCAGTTCCCAGATGTGGCCGTCGAGGTCTTCGAATGCGTGGCCGTACATGAAGCCGTGATCCTGCGGCGGCCGCGGTGCCCGGCCGCCGGCAGCGATGGCTTTGGCCACGAGATCGTCGACCTCTGCCCTGCTCTCGCAGCTCAGGCAGACGAGCACCTCCGTCGCTTCCTTCGCCTGCACGATGGGCTTGTCGATGAAGGTCTTGAAGAATGGCTCCGTGAGCAGCATCGCGTAGATGCTGCCGTCCGCGATCACCATGCAGGCGCCGCTTTCGTTGGTGAATTGCGGGTTGAAGGTATAGCCCAGCGCGTTGAAGAACGCCTTGGATTTGTCCAGGTCCTTGACCGGCAGGTTGACGAAGATCTGCTTGTTCATGATGCCTCCCCAGGTAGGTGAAATGGATGCCACATCCGTACGACGGACGAGGCATCACGAAATCGACAAAGGATCGAAAATATTTTCGTCGTGCCCGGTGCAGCCGGGAACGACCATGTTTGTTGTTCAGCCGGCCAGGAATCCGCTCAGCTTCGCCAGGTCGATATTCCCGCCGCTGACGAGAATGCCGATCTTCTTGCCGCGCAATGTGTCCTTCATGCACCGCGCGGCCGCGAACCCGAGGCAGCCCGTCGGCTCGACGACGATCTTCATGCGCTCGGCAAAAAAGCGCATGCATTGTACGAGTTCGTCGTCGGTCGCCGTCAGGATGTCGTCGACGTCGCGCCGGATGATGGGGAATGTGAGGTTGCCCAGGTGCTGGGTCTGGGCGCCGTCGGCGATGGTCTGCGGGGTGGCGATGTGCACGATTTCGCCCTTGCGGAACGATTGCTGGCCGTCGTTGCCGGCTTCCGGTTCCACGCCATATAGCCGGCAATCCGGCGCCAACGCGCGCGTGGCCAGTGCGGAGCCGGACAGCAGCCCGCCGCCGCCCAGGCACACAAAGAACGCGTCCAGCGGTCCCGTTTCCTCGAACAATTCCTTTGCGGCCGTGCCCTGGCCCGCGATCACGTCCGGGTGGTCGTACGGCGGAATCAGCGTGAGGCCGTGCTTCCCGGCGAGATCGCGGCCGATCTGCTCGCGGTCCTGCGTGTAACGGTCGTACAGCACGACGTTACCGCCATAGCCGCGCGTGGCGGCGACCTTGGCGGCGGGGGCGTCCTGCGGCATCACGATCGTGGCGGGGATGCCGAGCAGCTTCGCGGACAGCGCGATGGCCTGTGCGTGGTTGCCGGACGAGAACGCGACGACGCCGGCGCGGCGCTGCTCCGGCGTGAGTTTCATCAGCGCGTTGTAGGCGCCGCGAAATTTAAAAGCGCCCATGCGCTGCATGTTCTCGCATTTGAAAAAAACCTGGGCGCCGAAGGCCTCGTCGACGGTACGCGAGGTCAGCACCGGCGTGCGGTTGGCGACGCCGGCGATGCGTCCGGCAGCCTGGACGACATCGTCATAGGTAGGGAGCGAAAGTAGGCTCATCCTGTTTTCCTTTTGGGTTGATAAAGGGATCGCTGGCATTCTAATCTTTTACTGTTGTACATATGCCACGTTCAAATGGTTGCATTCGTGGAAATTCTTTAATATGCAACTTTTCCTCGGAGCACACCCCTTGAAACTTACACCGATCCGCCAGTCCATCCTGCTCGGCCTATACGGCAGTGCGGCGTTGGCCTTCGCGCCGGCCGTCTTCGCACAAAATGCGCCGGCCGCCGTCGACAATAATATTCAAAGCGTCAGCATCGTCGGCTCGCGCCGCGTGGGCAATACGTCGTCCACCGACACCCCGGTGCCCGTCGACTACATCCCGCTGACGAAAGCCGCCGAACAGAGCGGCCAGTTCGACCTGGCCCAGACCCTGGCCAACATCTCGCCGTCGTTCAACTCGACGCGCCAGACGGGTGCGGACGGTGCCGACCTGATCGACTCGGCCGCCCTGCGCGGCCTCGGCTCGGACCAGACCCTCGTGCTCGTGAACGGCAAGCGCCGCCACACGACGGCCCTCGTGAACCTGTTCGGCGCGCGCAATCGCGGCAACACGGGCACGGACATGAAYGCGATCCCGGTGCTGGCCATCAAGGATGTGCAGGTGTTGCGCGACGGCGCCGCCGCCCAATACGGCTCGGACGCCATCGCCGGCGTAATCAACGTCGAACTGCGCAAGAACCTGGGCTGCGAAGCGGTGGCCGGCTTCGGCGAATACTCGAAGCACGACGGCAAGAACTGGCTCGCCTCCGCCTATTGCGGCGTCGCCGTGGCGGACGGCGTGCTGGGCATCACGGGCGAATACTACGACCGCGGCCGCTCCAACCGCGCCGACCCGGGCAGCCTGCGCATCATCGGCGACACCAAGTCCAAGAACGAAACCGTCTACGTGAACGGCGAATTTCCCGTCGGTTCCGGCAAGCTGTACCTGACGGCCGGCGCCCAGACCCGCGACGCCTCGTCGGCCGCATGGGGCCGCGGCGGTATCGGTTCGGACGACATCCCGTCGCGCAACTCGGCCGCGATGTACCCGGACGGCTTCGCCCCGTTCATCAATGGCGACATCGATGACCGCTACGGCATCATCGGCTATCGCACCCGCATCGGTGAATGGGCCGGCGATTTCTCGCAGACCTATGGCTACAACCGCATGCGCTACAACATTGCGCATACCTTGAACGCGTCGATCGCGAACCTCGACCTGGCCAATGGCGGCAAGGGCGTGAGCCCGTCGCAATTCGATGCCGGCGGCTTCTCGTTCCGCCAGCTGACGACCAACGCGGACTTCAGCCGCTTCTACGGCGACATCCTCGGCGGCCTGAACGCCGCGTTCGGCTTCGAATACCGCAAGGAGAATTACCAGATCTTCGCCGGCGAACCGGGTTCGTACATCGACGCCGACGGCGTGGGCGTCGGCGGCAGCGCCGGCAGCCAGGGCTTCCCGGGCTTCCAGCCGGGCGACGCCACCAACCGCGACCGCCACAGCACCGCTGCCTACCTCGACTTCGAGGCGGATATCGCCCCGCGCACCAAGCTGCAGGCCGCGGTGCGCCATGAACACTACTCCGACTTCGGCTCGACGACGACCGGCAAGCTGGCCGGCGCCTTCAAGGCCACGGACGACGTCCTGCTGCGCGCCTCCGCGAGCACGGGCTTCCGCGCGCCCTCGCTGCAGCAGGTGTATTTCTCGTCCACGTTCACCGACTTCGTCAGCGGCGTGCCGATGGACGTCGTGCTGGCGCCGAACGGCGGCACGGTCGCCAACGCGGCCGGCATCCCGAAGCTGCATGAAGAAAAATCGAAGAGCTACACGCTGGGCGTGACGTGGACGCCGTCGAAAGCCGTGTCCGTCACGGCCGACCTGTACCGCATCCAGATCGACAACCGCATCGTGCTGTCGGGCCGTTTCGACGCCGACAACTACCCCTCGCTGGGCGCCACGCTGCAAGCGCTGGGCGTGGGCGAGGCGCAGTTCTTCGTGAACTCCGTCGACACGCGCACGCAGGGCCTGGACCTGACGGCATCGCACCGCACCACGCTGGGCGCCGGCAAGCTGAACACGTACCTCGCCATGAACTTCAGCAGGACCGAAGTGACGGGCGTGCACGCGCCGGCCGCGCTGGTGGGCCACGAAGACGTGCTGCTGTCCGAGCGCGAGCGCCTGTTCATCGAACAGGGCGGCCCGCGCCGCAAGGCCACGCTGGACTTCGACTACCTGCTCGGCCAGCTGGAAACGGACTTCCGCATCATTCACTACGGTCCGCAGACGCTGGGCACGTTCGACGGCCCGCCGGTGCCGAACCAGTATTACAAGTCGAAGACGTCGGCCGACCTCGCGTTCACGTGGGCGTTCAGCGAAAAGACCAAGCTGACCGTCGGCGGCACGAACATCTTCAACGTGCATCCGACCCGGCAGAATCCGGACGAGACGGACAATGGCTTCAAGTATGAAAGCGTGCAGTTCGGCCTGAACGGAGCTGCTTACTTCGCGCGGCTGTCGCACAAGTTCTGACCGTACCCGTGCCCACGCGTGGCGCTTGCGTCGCACCGGCGTACGCGCGGGCACGAGGTGCCCACCCTACGACGTCACGACGTAGGGTGGGCTCCCCGAGCCCACGCGTAACGCCAACATATCGCAAACGTTACGTTGGGAACGTTACCGTCGCTTCCAGGCCACCAAGGCGCTTCGATTCGCCCAGCGTCAACGTCGCGTCGTGCCGCTCCGCGATCGACTTGATGATGGCGAGCCCCAGCCCGCTGCCCGCCGCATCGCTGCCCGGCAYGCGATAGAATCGGTCGAACACACGCTCGCGCTCGGCCGGCGGGATGCCCGGCCCGCTGTCTTCCACGGTCACGCGCACGCCGCCGTTTTCCGCCACCACCGACACGTCGACCGTACCGCCCTGCGGCGTGTACTTGATCGCGTTGTCGACAAGATTACGCAACAGGATCATCAGCGCATCCGGCTGCCCCTCGACCTCGGCGGCGTCGGCGCGCTGCACGCCCAGGTCGATACCCTTGGCCTGGGCCACGCCGGCCATGTCCGCGACGGCGCGCCTGGCTACGCCCGCGATGTCGACAGGCTGGCGCGGCGCGCCGCCCGCCATGCTGGCTTCCTGGCGCGCCAGCACGAGCAGCTGCTCGACGAGGCGCGTCGCGCGTTCGATGCCGGCCGTCAGGCGGCCGACGGCCACGCGTTTCGCCTCCGGGCTGTCCGAACGCTCCAGGCTCTGCACCTGCAGCTTCAACGCGGCGAGTGGCGTGCGCAGTTCGTGCGCGGCGTCGGCGACGAAGTGCTGCTGGGCGTCGAACGCCGTGCGCACGCGGCCGAACAACAGGTTCAGTTCCTGCACGAGCGGACGCACCTCGTCCGGCAGGCCGGCCTCGGACACGGGCGACAAATCATCGGCCTGGCGCGACGCCACCTGCTTGCGCACGCGCGCGACGGGTTCCAGCGAACCGCTGACGACCCACCACACGACGAGCATCAGGATCGGCATCATGACGGCGATCGGCCCCAGCGTGCGCAGCGCGAGGTTACTCGCCATGCTGCGGCGCACGGCCAAGTCCTGCGCGACCTGGACGGTCTGGTTATCGGTCTGGATCGAGAAGATGCGGTACGTCGTGCCGTTCGCGCGCACGTTGGAAAAGCCCAGCACCGCGCGCTGCGGCAGGTGCGCGTGCGAGGCGCTGCGGAACACGCGCACGCCGTCCGGCGACCACACCTGCACGACGAGGTCGTCGTTGCCGCCGGTCGGCGGATCGGCGTTCGCGTCCTCGGCGCTCGTCAGCGGCACGCGCGAACGCAGCGACAACGCCATCTGCTGCATGTGGTAATCGAAGATCTGGTCGGCGTCGTTGAGGGCGGTGCGATAGGCGATCGATGCCTGCGCGACGGCCGCGATGGTGATCGCCGCCAGCAGGAACCACAGCAGCCGCCCGCGCAGGGAATGCGTGACCCTCACTTTCATGCGAAATCCTTCACACCTTCGGGACCATGTAGCCCACGCCGCGCACGTTCTGGATCAAGTCGCTGCCCAGCTTCTTGCGCAGGCCGTGGATATAGACCTCGACGGCATTGCTGGACACCTCGTCGCGCCAGCTGTACAGTTTTTCCTCGAGCTGGGCGCGCGACAGCACGGCGCCGGGACGCGCGACGAGCGCTTCCAGCACGGCCCATTCGCGCGCCGACAGCACGACCGGCTGGCCGTCGACCAGCACTTCGCGCGTGGCGGGATTGACGGAGATGTTCTTGTACTCGAATACGGGTTCGGCCCGCCCGGCGGCGCGCCGCAGCAGCGCGCGGATGCGCGCCAGGAGCTCGTCGAGATCGTAGGGCTTGAGGACGTAGTCGTCCGCGCCGGCATCGAGCCCGGCGATGCGCTGCGCCACGGCGTCGCGCGCGGTGGCGACCAGCACCGGCGTGCGGTCCTTGCGGGCGCGCATCGCGCGCAGCACCTCGAGCCCATCCTTGCGCGGCAGGCCGAGGTCCAGCACGACGAGGTCGTAGTTCTGGTTCTGCATCAGGGCCGTATCGGCCATCTCGCCGTCCTTGACCCAGTCGACGGCATAGTGCTCGGCCCTCAGCAGGTCGAGCACCACTTCGCCGATCATCGTATCGTCTTCCACCAGCAGCAGCCGCATCAAAACCTCCGATTTTCAGAAACCCATGCGGATGGAAGACGTCACGATGCTTCAACCAATCCGTACCGGGATGAAGATTTTGTCATCCCCACGCTGGATCAGCAAGGCCACGGTCTTCGACGACTTGCTCACCACTTCGCGCACCTGCGCCACTGACGACACCGGCCTGCCGTTGACGGCCAGCAGCAGGTCGCCCGGCTGTACGCCGGCGGCCTGTGCGGCGCCGCCCGCATCCTCGATCACCAGGCCCGCCGGCAGACCGGCCTGGCGGCGTTCCATCGGGTCCAGCGGACGCAGGGCCAGGCCCAGCTTGGCGCCGCTGTCGTTGCTGGCCAGGTTATCGCGGCCGACGCGGTCCGGCTTCTCGTTGGTACTGGCCAGCATGGTGCTCAGGTGTATGATCTTGCCGTCGCGCCAGACGTCGAGCTCCATTTTGTCGCCCGGTTTCGCCACCGACACGATGCCCGACAGGTCGCCATACGAAATGATGGGCTGGCCGTTGACCTTGCGGATCACGTCGCCCGCCTTGATGCCGGCCTTGTCGGCCGGACCGCCGCGTTCCACGTTCGCCACGAGCGCGCCGTCCGGCGACTCCAACTTGAACGAATCGGCGAAGTCCTGGTTTACATCCTGCATCACGACGCCCAGCTTGGCGTGCTGCACCTTGCCGGTGGCGACGATCTGGTCCTTGATGCGCACGGCCACGTCGATCGGGATCGCGAACGACAGGCCCTGGTAGCCGCCCGTCTGGCTGTAGATCTGCGAGTTGATGCCGACCACTTCGCCGCGCGTATTGAACAGCGGACCGCCCGAGTTACCGGGATTCACGGCCACGTCGGTCTGGATGAACGGCACCGGATCGTTCGGCAGCGAGCGGCCTTTCGCGCTCACCACGCCGGCCGTCACACTGCTCTCCAGGCCGTACGGCGAACCGATGGCGAGCACCCATTCGCCGACCTGCAGGTTGCGCGTGTTCCCGATCGGGACCACGGGCAGGTTCTTCCCGTCGATCTTCAGGACGGCGACGTCGGTCTTCGGATCGGAGCCGAGGACTTTCGCGCGGTACTCGCGGCGGTCCTGCAGCTTGACCGTGACTTCGTCGGCATCGCGCACCACGTGCGCATTCGTCAGGATGACGCCGTCCGGGCTGACGATGAAGCCCGATCCGGCGCCGTAAACGAGTTCCCCGCGCCCGCCGCCGCGCGGTTGCTGCGGCTGCTGGAAACGACGGAAGAATTCAAAGAACGGATCGTCCTCGTCGAACTGCGGCATCTGGCGTTGCGACACCTTGGTCGTACCGACGACGCGGATGTTCACGACGGCCGGGCCGTTGTGCGAGACGATCTGGGTAAAGTCGGGCAAGGCCACACCGGCCGGATTGCCGGCCACCGGCGCAGGGGTGGCGCCGACAGGCGCCGGCGACGGGGCCGGCGTGGTGGCTGCAGCCGCAGTGGCCGCTGCTGCTGCGGCCGTGGCGTTATTGTGTTCGACTGCGATCGCGCCCACCGCTCCGCCAATGACACCGGCCGCGCACAGGGCCAGCGTGAGACGTTTTGCGGTGATGGCAGTAACGGCACCTTCGTTATGCATTTACGTGCTCCCAGATTGGAAAATAAGTGGTTCGAAAACTGCTCTTTTCGTAGTCAGTATATTGGCGCAGCAGTCTTAGACATTCCTTAATTTTCAAGCCATCCAACACTCCTCGCGACATCCGCGTGGGCGGGGGCCGCCCACCCTACGATTCGGTGGTAAACGACAAAACGTAGGGTGGGCATTTGGGGCCGCGGGCCCCAAATGAAACGTGCCCACGCATGACGTTCGCGTATCGTGGGCATTGCGCGCCACGTAAACGACAAAAGGCGCCGAAGCGCCCTTTGTCGTCACGCGGTCACGCGCGGGGGATTACGCAGCCTGCTGTTGCTGGCCCGGCTGCTCCAGCACTTGCACGTTGTCGGTGTTGCCGTTGGCATCCGCGATCGCGATCTTGCGCGGCTTGAATGCTTCGGGCACTTCGCGCACCAGTTCGATGGTCAGGATGCCGTTGTCGAAGCCGGCGCTGACGACCTTCACGTGGTTGGCCAGCTGGAAGCGCTGTTCGAAATCGCGCTGGGCGATGCCGCGGTGCAGGAAGGTACGCTGCACGTCGTCCTTCTGTTTGCGGCCGGTCACGAGCAGGGTGTCGCGTTCGGAGACGATCTCGATCTCGTTGCGGTTGAAACCGGCGAGCGCCATCACGATGCGGTATTTGTCCTCGGAGACCAGTTCGATGTTGTACGGCGGGTAGCTCGGCGCGGCTTCGGCGCGCTGCTCGAGCAGGTTCACCAGGCGGTCGAAGCCGATGGCGGAACGATACAGGGGGGACAGGTCAAAAGTACGCATGATAAATATCCTCTAAAAAGTTCAAGCGATAAGTTGACGGACCTCATCTTGAGCATCCGTTGAGACCAATCTAATGGCCGCCCAAGCACTTTTCAAGCCGCACAAAATATCTTTTTAAAGGCCGTTTATAAAATTTAATTCTGATCGCTGCCGACCGGAATTTCCCCTTGCCGCACAGTGCTACACTCGCCCGTTTGTGTCTTTCCCCTACGTTTTCAGTCAATGACCGCTACCAAGCTTGCTTCCACGATCTCGGCCGCCGCACTCGCGCTGGCGCTGGCCTATCCGGCCCGCGCCGACGTGCCTGTCCCCGTCGACCAGCCCTACCCGGGCACCATCGTGCTGAACGTCGATGCGACCGATCTGTCGCAACAGATCTTCCGCATGCACATGACGATCCCCGTGCAACCGGGCCCGCTCACGCTGCTGTATCCGCAGTGGCTCCCCGCGAACCACGGCCCGAACGGCCCGATCACGCAACTGGCGGGCCTGAAGTTCACGGCGAACGGCAGGCTGGTCGCGTGGACGCGCGATCCGCTGCACGTGTACGCGTTCCACGTCACCGTGCCGGAAGGCGCAACGACGCTGGAGGCGGAATACCAGTACCTGTCGCCGCTGGACACGGGCCAGGGCCGCATCACGATCACGGACGACATCCTCGGCGTGCAGTGGATCTCGACGACCTTGTACCCGGCGGGCTACGTCGCGCGCGGCATCAACGTGCAGGCCAACCTGAAGCTGCCCACGGGCTGGCAGTACGCCACCGCACTGGAGACGGACAACCGCGCCGGCGACGAGGTGCATTTCAAGGTGAGCGACCTCGAGACGCTGATGGATTCCCCGCTGTTCGCGGGCCGCTACGGCAAGCACTTCGAACTCGACCCGGACGGCAAGGTACGCGTCACGCTGAACGTCTTCGCCGACAGTCCGGAGAGCCTGGACGCGAAGCCGGACCAGATCGCCGCGCACCGCGCCCTGGTGCAGCAAGCGTATAAACTGTATGGCTCGCACCACTACGACCACTACGACTTCCTGTTCGCGCTGTCCGACGAATTCGGCGGCATCGGCCGCGAGCACCACCAGTCCAGCGAGAACGGCGTCAAGCCGGGCTATTTCACCGACTGGTCCAGGAGCGAGGCCGGACGCGACCTGCTGCCGCACGAGTACACGCACTCATGGAACGGCAAGTTCCGCCGCCCGGCCGGCCAGAACGTCCCCAACTTCAACACCCCGATGGACAACGAGCTGCTGTGGGTCTACGAAGGCCAGACGCAGTACTGGGGCAACGTGCTGGCCGCCCGTTCCGGCCTCGTCTCGCAGGCGGGCGCGCGCGACGCGCTGGCCGCCAGCGCCGCGCGCTACGACAGCGTCGCGGGCCGCGCCTGGCGCACCGTGCAGGACACGGTGTACGACCCGGTCCTGAACGCACGCCGTCCGCTCGGCTGGCCGAACTGGCAGCGCAGCGAAGACTACTACGTCGAGGGCATGCTGATCTGGCTCGACGTCGACACGCGCATCCGCGAACTGTCGGGCGAAAAGCGCTCGCTGGACGATTTCGCGCGCGCCTTCTACGGTGTGAACGACGGCAGCCACCTGCCCGCTTTCTACACGTTCGACGACGTCGTAGCCACATTGGACAAGGTGCAGCCGCACGACTGGGGGGCGTTCCTGCGCGCGAAACTGGACGGCCACGGCCCGGGCGCCCCGCTGGACGGCCTCGCCCGCGCCGGCTGGAAGCTCGTCTACACCGACACCCCGACGGACTACCTCAAGGGCGTGGACGACCGCAACAAGGTGCTGGACCTGACCTATTCGCTCGGCTTCACGGTCGCGCAGGACGGCGCCATCCGCAACGTCGTGTGGGACGGCATCGGTTTCCGTGCGGGCCTGGCCGCCAACACGACGGTCATGGCCGTGAACGACCGCGTCTACAAGCCGGAACTGCTGAAGGCCGCCATCAAGGACGCGAAGGATGGGCAACCGGTCCGCCTGCTGGTCCGCAAGGGCAACGTGCTGCGCACGATTTCTCTCGACTACCGCGACGGCCTGCGCTATCCGCGCCTGGAACGCATTCCGGGTACGAAGGACCGGCTGGAGGCGATCTTTGCTGCGCTGAAATAATGGTAACGCGCGCGGCGCACGATCCATGTCATCAAACTGTCATGAAAACCGCCTAACCTGAAGCTGCCGACAACAACAACAAGGGGGCAACATGAAGTGGATACATGAACTGCGCGCCGCACGGCTGCGGCGCATCTCGCCCTGGCGGGCGGCGCTGGCGGACCTGCCGGCGGGACTGGAAATCTACTGGCGCACGAGCGCGCCGCGCGAATACAAGGGCATCCGGACGGATGCCTTTTTTTTCGCCTACTCGGCCGAAGGACTGTTGCGGTTCTTCGACGCCGTGCGGCACAGCGGCCGCCCCTGCGCCCTGCCGTCGGA
>NZ_JBFUDR010000219.1:0-11067 GCF_056404615.1 Massilia sp. P2_C2
CTACAGAAGAAAGGATGGCACGTCACCAGTTGCGTTGGGTATTGACAGCGATGACAGACAGGTCAGACCGGGATCCACCAAACCTGAATGCTGTCTGGGGCTAACAGCCCGTTAGGAGAATGAGGTGTGGGTCAGCGGATTTCATCGGGGCCAGCGGCAATGCCGCGCACAAGGCCGGATATAGAACTGCGACTTTCCTCGTCTGAACAGAGCTGAAAATACCTTGCAAAAGGGAGGCGTCCATATAGAAACAGCATGCAAAGTTTCCTGCCTGGCTTGTTCGACCGTTTAGATGCCGATGACGATGTGCCGCAAAGCCCAATCCGTGCATCTCCTCGCAAGCTTGGCGAATGGCGGGAAAGCATCACCCGCGACCTCGAAGCACTCCTCAATACACGATCCGCCCTGCTCCCCGCTGTACTGGCCGGTTACCCCGAGGTCAGCGCATCCGTGGTGAACTACGGCCTGATCGATTTTGCCGGCATGTGCATGACGAGCGACACGGACCAGAAGCGGATCTGCACCGCGGTCCAGAAGGCGATCGAGCGGCACGAACCGCGGCTGCATAGGGTGACGGCGACGCTGCAGCCGAGGAAAGGGGCGATCAACCGGGTCGACTTCGTGATCACCGCCGAATTGAAGAACGCGCCGGTGGCCGAACCGATACAGTTCAACGCGGTGTTCCAGCCGTCGCTGCAACGCTATTCGGTGCAGAGCGTACGCAGCGCTTCTTAGGCACAAGCGCCATGGATGAACTGTTTGCCCAGTACGAACGCGAGCTCGTCACGATGCGGCAGCTTTGCCGTGAATATGCCGAGCGCTATCCGAAGGTCGCGGCCAAGCTGCAGATTGGCGACGAGGCTTGCGACGACCCGCATGTCGAGCGCCTGATCCAGTCCGTCGCCCTGCTGTGCGCCAGGGTGTCGAAGCGGCTGGACGACTCGTATCCGCAATTTACGGAGGCGCTGCTCAACCTCACGTTTCCGCACTACCTGCGGCCATTTCCCTCCTGCGCGATCGTGCGCTTTCTCCCGGCCGCCCGCAGGGCTGGCGGCAGCACCGGAACCGTCCCGCGCGGAACCTTGCTGGAGTCGGCGCCAGTGCGCGGCGTGAACTGCAAGTTCCAGACCGCATACGATGTCAGTCCGTCCCCGGCCAGCATTGCCTCTGCCAGCTTCAATGAAGTCATCCGCGCGCCGTCCTCGACCAGGCTGGCGCCGGGAGTGGCGGCATCGATTAGCGTGCAGTTCGAATCCACCGCCCCGCCAATGACCTCAGCCCCGTTCAGGCTCTATCTCGACGGCGATGCTTCGTTCTGCGCAGCGCTGCGGGATGCACTGTTCATGCGGACGACAACGGCGTACGTCCAGGCCGGTGCCGACGGAGCCTGGCAGCCGCTCGCCGCGATACCGGTCGCAGCGGCCGGTTTTGCCGATGACGACGCCCTGATCCCGTTCGACGCCCGCTCACACCGCGCCTACCGGATTCTTGCGGAGTACTTTGCCTTCCCGGAGAAGTTCAACTTCGTCGACATCGACCTGGCCGCGCTCTGCGCGCGCCTGCCTGCGGATTGCGCCTGCTTCACGCTACACCTTGGTCTGGCAGACGTGTCGCCGGGGTCAAGCCAGGCAAGGATGCTCGCCGGCCTGTCGGCACGAAGCCTGCTCCCTGGCTGCACGCCGGTCGTCAATCTGTTCAGGCAGCCGGGCGTGCCGATCGACTACACCCAGCAGACGGCCGAGTATCCGGTGCTGGCGCATCCCACTCATGCGGCCTCGCACGAAGTCTATTCGGTCGATCGGGTCCACATGGTGCGGCAGCAAGGCAAGGATATCGTGCCGGTCGAATTCCGTTCCTTCTATGCGCTGCGACATGGCGAGAGCAATGCGCGCAAGGGCCGATACTGGATACTGCGCCATGACGACACGCTGGCCGCCACCAGTCCCGGGCACGAGAAAGTCATCTCGCTCGTCGATGCCGACGGCGGGCCGCTCACCGTCGAGCGAGCAACGCTCTCGATCGACCTCACCTGCACCAACCGGGACCTGCCCTGCCTGTTGAAAACCGGCTCGGCCGGCGGCGACCTGTTCATACCAGGCGCCACCGAAGGCGCTGCAATCCGCTTTCTGCGCCGGCCCACGCGCCCCCGTCGGCTGGCAAACGGCCGGGACGCCCACTGGCGCCTCATCTCCCACCTGACGCTCAACCATCACTCGCTCGCCATGGAAGGCGCGGACTGGCTGCGCGAGATGCTGGCCTTGTACGACTTCGCCGGCTCGGCGATATCGCGGCGGCAGATCGCCGGCATTGTCGGGCTGGAGCATGCGGAAACCACCGCGTGGGTGCGGCACAAGCGCGGTGCGTCCCTGGCGCACGGGACCGAAGTGCGCCTGACGATCGACGAAGAGGCCTTTGTCGGCGCCGGCCTGCACCTGTTCGTCCAGGTCATCGACCAGTTCTTTGCGCTGTACGTCCAGATGAACAGTTTTATCGAGCTCGTGATCCTGTCACACCAGTCCGGAGGGGAGCTGTTCCGATGCAAACCGAGAAGCGGCAGCATGCCGCTGTCCTGACCACGACAGGACAACGGGATCGCGCCGCACAGGCGCCGCTAGTCCGGCGGTAGCAAGATTCGCCTGAGAGACAAGCACGCGCCCGTCGGCTCATCTTGCGATCAATCAAGCTAAGCAAAACCAGCACATGCAAAGAAAGCGGTTTGCCTGTCCCTCCCCACCAATGCAATAGCAGAGCCCGGCTCTTGCCCATTATCAAGGTCGCGCGAAAAGAGCTTGGTTACCTTAGCCGATGGAACCTTGATAGCAGTCACATCATCGGAGACAACATGGACGGAAGCCAAGCGATCGCGGCCGACGCTGCGCTATCAGCATTCAGTCTCGATGCGCAGCACGACCGCCTGCTGCGCCTGGATTTCCCCCGCAACGATGGCCCTGACCGTATTCTCCTGCCCAACCGCTTGAAAGCGCACGAGGAAGTCTCGCGCTGCTTCCGTTTCGAGGTCGAACTGCTCTCGGACGACGCGCAAATTCCGCTGAAGGCGATGATGGCCCGGATGATCACGATCTCCCTCGTGCGCGAAGACGGCTCGCTGCGCTACTTCAACGGCTACGTCACCGAATTCCGCTTCCTTCGTACCGATGGTGGCTTCGCGTTCTACCACGTGGTGCTCGAGCCCTGGTTGGCCTTCGCCAAACTGCGCAAGGACAACCGTTCATTCCTCGGCAAGAGCGTCATCGAACTGACCGAACTCACCCTTGCCCAGTACCGCCAGAAAGACTGGCATCCGGTCCTCGTCGGCGAGTATCCGTGCCTGACCTGCGCCAACCAGTACGACGAGACCGACTACAACCACCTGCACCGGCGCTGGGAGGAATTCGGGCTGCACTATTACTACGAGCACCGGGCCGACGGCCACTCGCTCCTGCTATGCGACCGCAGCACGCTCGCCCAGTCGATCGACCCGACCGGCATCGACGACTCGGGCGAGATCCCGTTTCGCGACAAAGCGGGCTCGCTCGAACACGACGGCATCCGCGAATGGAGCGCGGTGCGCCGGCTCGGCTCCGGCCAGACGACCCTGGCCAGCTTCGACTACAAGAACCCCGTGGCGCAGCACGCGACCGCCGAATCGCTGAACAATCAGGGTGACGTCTATCCTTACGAAATCTACGAGAACACGGGCGCGTACGGTTTTCGCACCCATGACGACGGCGAACGCCTCGCCCAGCAGCGCATGGGCGAGCGCGACGCGAACACGCAGACCTTCGAAGCCCGCGGCAACGACCGCACTGCCCAGCCGGGCCGGTGTTTCAAGCTCGGCGGCCACTTCAGCGCCGAGCTGCAAGTTCCGAAGCGCGGCGAACCCACCAAACCCAGCATCCGCGACCGCGACTACCTGATCCTCTCCGTCGACCACGAAGCCAGCAACAATTACCAGGCGGGACCAGGCGCGCCATCGAACTACGAGAACAGCTTCCGCTGCGTGCGTAGGGACATTCAGTGGCGCCCGGGTCGCCACTACAACAGCCAGCCCTGTATCTATCACGGCATCCAGACCGCCATCGTGGTCGGGCCGGCCGGCGCCGAGATCCATACCGACGGCTACGGGCGGGTCAAGATCCAGTACCACTGGGACCGGCTGGGCAAGCGTGACGAGAACAGTTCGCCGTGGGTGCGCGTGATGTCGCCTGGCGCCGGCGTCGAGTTCGGGAACATTCGCCTGCCGCGCGTCGGCGAAGAAGTGGGCGTGGTCTTCGTCAACGGGAACATCGATCATCCGCTGATCCTTGGTGTGCTGTACAACGACACACACATGCCGCCGTGGCTGTTGCCCGAGCAGCAGGCGCTGAGTGGTCTGCGCAGCCGCGAGTTGCAGGCGGGCGCCGCGAGCGGGCGTGGCAACCACCTCATCCTGGACGACACGAAGGAACAGATCCAGGCGCAGCTGAAAAGCGACCATCTCGCCAGCCAGCTCAGCCTCGGTCATATCAAACGCATCGAAGACAATGCCGGACGCAAGGACGCGCGCGGCCAGGGCTTCGAGCTGCGCACCGACGGCCACGGCGCGGTGCGCGCGCAGCAGGGCCTGCTGCTCAGTACCGAAGGACGGCCGAACGCCCGCGCCCATATCACCGACATGGCGGAGACGCTGGCGCGCATGGCCCAGGGCCAGGAGTTGCACGACAGCCTGTCGCAGGCCGCGCAACAGGCGCAGGCGCACCAGCCGGGCGACCAGGACCAGGTCGCCGCCGCGCTGCTGGCGCAAGTCGACGCCCTCAAAGGCCAGGGGGGCCTGCCTGCGCAAGGCGAATTCCCGGAATTCCAGGCGCCTCACCTGACCCTGGCCAGCCCCGCCGGCATCGAAACCAGCACGCAGGGTTCCACCCACCTGATGAGCGTGGAACACACCGCCCTGACCAGCGGCGGCCATACCAGCCTGAGCGCGGGCAAGAGCCTGCTCGTCAGCGTAAAGGAAGCGGTGCGCATGTTTGCCTACAAGGCCGGCATGAAGCTGGTGGCGGCCAGCGCCGACATCGACATCACCGCCTTGAAGGACAGCGTCAACATCCTGGCCAAGCTCAACATCACTCATACCGCCAACCGGATCACGATCACGGCCAAGGAAGAGGTGGTGATCAACGGCGGCACCAGCTTCAGCCGCTGGAACGCATCGGGGATCGTCCATGGCACCAACGGCATCTGGCGCCAGCACGCGGCGCAACATAGCTTCGTCCCCGGCAAGAGTGAAGGCACGCCGAGCTTGCCGCAGACCGTGCAGCTGCCGCCGGGGCAGCTTGATTTGCATCACCAGTACGTGAACCCGGAAGGCGCCAGGCGCCAAGGCGTCCGGCAAGGCGACTACACCGTCGTCGACGCCGAGGGCCGCATCCACCGCGGGACGCTTGATGGCAACGGCTTTGCCAGCGTGCCCGGCCTGCCGATGGGAATGGCCACGGTCAGCTACGGCAAGGACCCGCGCGATCCGTGGGATGAAGGCAGCGACTTCGGCCAGGGAACCGAATGGCCGGCTGTGGCGCAGTCCGACGCTGGCGCCAATGCTGTGGCAACGTCTGACCGGACAGCGCCGGCGCCGAGGGCGCAGAACCCCGGACTGTTCGCCGGCGCCAAAGCTGCGGCAGGCAGTCTCAACGGCGCAGCCGGCAAGTTCGGCGCGATTGCGCAAGCCGCGGAGCAAGCGGCAAGCGCGGTGCAGTCGCTGCAAAAAGGCGGCGCGCAAGCATTGCTGGCGCCGGTCGGACAAGCGGCCATAGCCAATGTTGCGGGCAAGCTCCCTACCTACGGCAGGTTAAGTGCCGGCAAGCCTGCCGCCGCCGTCGCGTCCACCCTCGGTTTGCCTGGATCGCTGCCGCGCATCGGCGCTGAAGTTCCGCCCTCGATCCCCAAAAAATCCGTCATATAAAAAGATAAAAAGCCACCATGACCGTACCCACGCAAGCCCCGCCCAAGCCCGCCGAGCGCGCGCCGGAAGTCGCAGTCGCCCCGCTCGACACCATCGACCAGCAAGACATCGGCGCCGGCGCCGCCGCGTTCGACAAATGGCTGCGCAAGATCAGCTACGACTACGTCACGCTGGAACGCCTGAGTACTGTGGCCGGCAGCCTGCCGGTGATCGGCAACATCATGGCGCTGATCGACGCCATCATGGACATGGTGGGGGTCATCCAGAAGACCATCAATAAGAAGGAAGTCGAGTTCCTGGAATGGGTCAGCCTGGGCATCAACCTGATCGGCGTGGTCCCGGTGCCACCGGGGATGAGCGCGGCGCGCATGAGCCTGCGGCCGGCACTGCACCTGGTCCGGCAAAAGCTGGCGCTGGGCGTCAAGGATCTCGGCCCCGCGCTGATCGAGGTGCTGATCGCGCACCTCAACGCCAGGCTGGCCGGCGAGATCGAGACCTTCATCGACAGCGCGATGGGCAAGCTGGCAGGCATCCTGGACGAATGCGCGAATACCGCCGACGGCATTGCCGACGACCTGATCAAGATCCTCAAGCGCTGCATCGGCAAGGAACCGCTGTTCGAGGTGGCATCCCCGGCGGAAGTGGAGGTCAAGCTGCACGACCCCAAAGTGGAAAGCAGCTGGCACCGCATGCTTGGTGCCCTTGGCCGGCAGTACAAGAAGAGCGCGAACTACGTTGTCGCCGCGGCAGCCAGCCAACTGCCGCAGAGCGCGGTAGCGGGCGTGACAGGCATGATCGGCCACCTGACCGACTTCAAGCCGGCGTTTCGCGGCAAGCTCGCCGCCCTCGCCGACGAACAGGCGCAGATGAGCATCCGGTGGATACTGATGCGGCTGCGCGACGCGGTCACCAAGCACAAGCGGCGGTACCCGGCGCTGGTCCCATCGGCCAAGGGCGCGGACCACAAGAAGAACAATCCCGGCCACGAGCTGGGCGCCACCGGCCGGCAAAGCCCGGCCACGGGCGACGCCAATGCCTGCAAGCTGTGCCCCGCGAAGGGCGGCACCGCGCACTCGATCAGCTTCGCCACCGGCGCCGAAACCTTCTCCCACCTTGACTTCGTACTGGATGCGCCGCTCCCCATCGAATGGAGCCGCACCTACCGCAGCCAGCTGGCCGCCTATGACGGCGGCAATCTCGGCGCGCGCTGGCTCACCCCGTACAGCAGCCGCATCGACGTTGTCGGCCAGGGCAAACCGGCCGCCCTGCTCTACCACGCCGCAGACGGCCGCAGCCACCGCTACCCGTGGCTGGGCATCGGCCAGCGGCACTACGACCCGGTCGAGCAAATCACGCTTACCCGCATGAGCGCCACCCTGCTCACGCTCGACTTCGGCAAACCGCTGCCAGACGGCGAACCCAGCCCTTGGCGCGAAGCCTACGAACTGGTCGACACCGTGCGCGCCAAGGCGGCCGAGCTGGGCAAGGAGCATTTCCGGCTGATCGCGCTGCATTCCCGCGACGGCGCCGCCCTCGGCCTGCGCTACGACCACGTCGTCGCCACTGGCCCGTACGCCGGCGAGGCGGTGCTCAGCGACATCATCAGCAAGCAGGGCGAGACCATCGTCGCCCATGCCGGCACCCAGATCGACTTTGATAGCGGCCGCATCCGTGCGCTATGGGAAATCAGGGACGGCGAGCTGGTGCGCCAGCTTGCCGCCTACGACCATGACGACCACGGCGACCTGATCCGCGCCCAGGACGAAAACGGCGCTGCCTGGCAGTACCAGTACGACCGCCACCTCGTCACCCGCTATACCGACCGCACGGGACGCGGCGTGAACCTCGCCTACGACACCAGCATCGACAGCGGGCTTCACGCCAAAGCGGTCCGCGAGTGGGCCGACGACGGCAGCTACGACACCCGGCTCGAATGGGACAAGAACATCCGCCTGACCTACGTCACCGACGCGCTTGGCCACGAGACCCGCTACTACTACGACATCGCCGGCTACACTTACCGCGTCGTGTATCCGGACGGGCGCGAGGAATGGCTCTTCCGCGACGACGCCAAGAACGTCGTCCGTCACATCCACACCGACGGCAGCAGCGAGCATCACCGTTACGACGACCACGGCAACCTGCTCACGCACACCCGCGCCGACGGCAGCCAGGTCCACTTCGAATATGACGGCCAGCACCGCGTCACCGGCATCCGCGACGGCGAAGGCGGCACCTGGAAGCGGGACTACAATGCACAGGGCCACCTGGTCGAGGAAACAGACCCGCGCGGCAACAAGACCCAATACGCGTACAACAAGGCTGGCCGCCCCGTCGAAGTCCTTGACGCCAAGGGCGGCGTCACGAAACTCGCCTACACCCCGGACGGCCAGCTCGCCGGCTACACCGACTGCTCCGGGCACAGCAGCCAGTGGGAATACGACGACCGCAAGCGCCTGGTCAAGCGCATCGATGCCGCCGGCAACGTCACCCGCTACCGCTACACGCCGCTCAGTGCCGAAACGCTGGCGCAAGCGCACCGCGAAAGCACCGACAGCGGCAACCATCCGGGCCAGCTCGAAGCCGTCATCCACCCCGATGGCAGCCAGGAACAGTTTCGCCACGACGCCGAAGGCCGGCTGCTGGCGCACATCGACGCGCTCGCGCGCACCACCGCCTACCGCTACACCGCGACCGGACTGATCGCGAAGCGCACCGACGCGCTGGGACACAGCCTGCACTACCGGTGGGACGCACTCGGCCGCCTGTCCGCGCTGGAAAATGAAAACGGCAGCGTCTACCGCTTCCGGTACGACCCGGTCGGCCGTCTGCTGCAGGAACAGGGCTTCGACGGCAAGGCCACCGAGTACCGCTACGACGAAGCCAGCGGCGTGCTGGCGGAAACCGTCGAAGCCGGCGTGACCACCCGGCTCGACTTCGATCCCATGGGCCGGCTCGTGCAACGCCGGGCCGCGGCCCCCGGTCAGCCCGAGCAAACTGAAACCTTCGCCTACAACGCCAACGGCCAGTTGGCCGAAGCGAAGAACGAACACGCCCGGCTGCAATGGTTCTACGACGACGCCGGCAACCTGGTGCGCGAGCACCAGCACTACCAGGGCCCGTTCCATCCCGACAGGCGCACCGCGGTCTGGCTCCACCACTATGACGAGCTCAACCAGCGTACCGGCACCATCCGCCCCGACGGCCACCGCATCGAATGGCTGACCTACGGCGCCGGCCACGTACACGGCCTGCTGCTCGACGGGCAAGACCTCGTCTCCTTCGAGCGCGACGCGCTGTACCAGGAAACCGGCCGCACCCAGGCCAACGGCCTGCTGCAAACGATGAAGTACGACCCGCTTGGGCGCCTGATCGAGCAGCAGCTCGGCGCCATCGCGCAAGCTAAGATCCGCATGCAAGCGGCGATCCTGCGGCGCTACCGCTACGACCCATCCGGTCAACTGACCAGCCTCGAAGACAGCCGGCGCGGCCACGTCGAATACCGCTATGACCCGGTCGGGCGGCTGCTGGCAGCAAACAGCGCATTGGGTCATGAAACCTTCGCCTTCGACCCGGCCGGCAACATCCAGGCAGCCGATACCGCGCAGCAGGAGCCGATCACCCGTCGCGCCCCGTTGCCGAAACTGCTGGACAACCTGCTCAAGGAATATGCCGGCGTCAGCTACCGCTACGACGAACGCGGCAATCTCGTCGAACGCGTGCAGGACGGCATTCGGTCCAAGTATGAATGGGATGCGTTCAATCGGATGACCCGCGCCACGACCCGGCATGGCGTTACCACCTTTGCCTACGATCCGCTGGGGCGGCGCATCGCCAAGCACAGCCAGGCGACCTGGACCATGTACGGCTGGGACGGCGACACGCTGGCGCTGGAAAGCAGCGTGCATCAAGGCCGTACGGCGGGCGAACGGACGGTGCACTACGTGTACGAGCGCGACAGCTTCGTGCCGCTGGTGCAGGCCACGCGACGCCAGGCGCTTCGGCTGGCGCCCACCACCGATGTCAAGGCGCTGATGGCGGGTAACGGCGGCAAGTATGACATCGCCCTGGATCCGCTATGGAACGGCGAGTACGAGCAGGAAGTCGAGCCGTTCGGGAGGGATGAGATCGCATTCTATCAGTGCGATCATCTGGGCACGCCGCAGGAGTTGACGGATTGCGAGGGCAACGTTGCGTGGTCGGCGCAGTACAAGGCGTGGGGGCAAGCGAAGGAGGCGATCAGCGAGGCGGCGCGCAAGGCAGGGATACGGAATCCGATCCGGTTTCAGGGACAGTACTTTGACGAAGAGACGGGGCTCCACTATAACCGGTATCGATACTACGATCCCGCTACAGCAAGGTACGTCACCCAAGACCCGATTGGGCTCAATGGCGGTGAGAATCTCTACGAGTACGCGTTTAATCCAACGGGATGGATGGACCCATTGGGACTTATCACATGCCCAGGAATTCCAATCAACAATAAATCTGCAAGAAACCTTTTGAAATMACGGGGACTTTCGAAAACGCAGCAGCGGGAGGTCGTGAGCAGCTTTGATGGTCAAATTTATGCTTCTCACGGACGAGCCGGTGAGCAATTTATAATTACTGAATCCGCTGAGGGAGCAGCGTCAGGCGTATTCGTGACACGATGCTCGGCTGGAGCARCACCTGCGGAAAGACGCCAAAAACTTGCGCTTCCCCCAAGCAATACAGCAGAAGTTGAAAATCCTGTTACCCTAGCTCGGAATCAAATGCTGCTTGAAGGAAAAGTGGCACCTCAGCTGCAGTGGGGATCTGACAAAACTGGAGGGGGCTGGCAGGTCGTAACCGCCGGAGGTAAATACACAGGAGCAATTAAAAGATGACGACCTTTTTAGAATTAATTAACAGCATCTCCTCCGATTTACATCTAGGAGGATTTATCAAAGATGCCGATGAATTGCAGCATCTTGCCAACTTGGCGTTAGACCAAACTCTGCTAGCAAATGCTCGCAGAGATGCTTTGAAGCAGATAGAGATGCGTTGCCACGTGAAATGGTTTGGTGATTTTTACTTGCCTCATTTATCGCAAAAAGATTGGTGGGGAAGGCTCGAAAAACTTTGCAAGTCAACCAAGAAGTATGTGC
>NZ_JBFUDR010000220.1:0-11039 GCF_056404615.1 Massilia sp. P2_C2
CGCCACGGGAGGGACGATGAAACCGGCCGTCGCCCTGGCCGCAGCGGCATTGCTGCTGGCACAAGGCCCAGCCGGCGCGCAGGCGCTGGCATTGCCATCCCCGCCGGACGCACGCTTCGACCCCGTGCCCGGCACCCGCCTGCCGCCCGACGCCGTGCTGCGCGACGACGCGGGCCACGCCGTGCGGCTGGACTCTTTGGCCCCGGGCCGTCCGCTCGTGCTGGTGCCGGGCTATTACACGTGCCCGAATTTGTGCAGCACCGTGTTCGAAGGCGTGCTGCAAGCGCTGGCGCTCGGCGGTCTCGCGTCCGGGGAATACCGCCTTGTCGGCCTCTCGGTCGACCCGCATGATGGCGCCGCCACGACCGCGGCGCGCAAGCGTGCCTATGCCGCGCTGCTGCCCGGCGGCGCGGCCGACGTCGTGCTGCTGACGGGCGACATGGCCACGCTGGCGCGCCTGCAGGCCGCGCTGGGCTACCGCGCCGTGCCGGATGCGGCCAGCGGCGAGCTCGCACATGCGGCCGGCTTCGTCGTGCTCGACGCACGGGGCCGCATTGCGCGGTTTTTTCCCGGCGTGCGTTTCGACCCGGCCGCGCTGCGGGACGCGGTGCGCGCGGCGGCGCGTCCCGGCACGGCGCAGGTGGCACCGTCGTTCGGTCAGCAGTTGCTGCTGCTGTGCGCGCACTACGCGCCCACGTCCGGCCGGCACACGGGGACCGCGCTGGCCTTCGTTCGCGTGGGCGTGCTGGCGCTGCCGCTGCTGTTCGCCGGCTGGTTGTGGCGCCGGCGGCGGGGGCGGGCATGAGTCCCGCGTTCCACCTGCTGCCGGCCGACGGCGCGGCGTCCGCTACGCGCCTCGACAGCCTCGCCCTGTGCCTGCTGCTGCTGACGGGGGCCGTCGCGCTCGCGCTGTTCGTGTTGATGGTCGGCTTTTCCGTACGCTACCGCGCCGGGTCGAAGGCGGACCGCACGCATGTGCCGAARCAGGGCCTGCCCGTGGAGATCGCATGGACCGTGATCCCGCTGCTGCTCTTCCTGGGCATTTTTGCATGGGGCGCGATCGATTACGTGAAGCTGTACCGGGCGCCGGCCGATGCGATGCCCGTGTTCGTCGTGGCCAGGCAATGGATGTGGGAAGCGCAGCACCGCAATGGCCGGCGCGAGATCGGCCAGCTGCACGTGCCGCTGGGCCGGCCCGTGCGCATGGTGATGACGTCGCAGGACGTGATCCACAGCTTCTTCGTGCCGGACTTCCGCGTCAAGCAGGACGTCGTGCCGGGCCGTTACACCTCGATCGTCTTCACGCCGAGCCGCACGGGCGAATACCGGCTGTATTGCGCGGAATACTGCGGCACGGAGCACGCGATGATGCTGGGCCGGATCGTCGTCATGCAGCCCGCGGCATTCGCGCGCTGGCTGGAGGCGGGGCCGCGCCAGCCGGGCATGGCGGCGCATGGCTACGAGTTATACAGACGATATGGCTGCAGCGGCTGCCACGATCCCGGCTCGAGCGTGCATGCGCCCGATCTCACCGGGCTGCTGGGCCGGCGCGTGCATTTGGCGGACGGGCGCGAGCTGACGGCGGACGAGCCGTACATCCGCGACGCTATCCTGCTGCCGGCCAGGGACGTCGTCGCGGGCTACGCGCCTGTCATGCCCTCGTTCGCGGGGCAGGTCAGCGAGGARGACATCCTGGCCATCATCGAATACATCAGGGAGAACGGGCATGACGAGCGCGCAAAATGAACCCAGCTACCTGCACGGCGGCTACCGCCTGCGCGACTGGCTGACGACGCGCGACCACAAGCGCATCGCCGTTCTGTACGCGCTGTCGATCACGTTCTTCTTCTTCCTCGGCGGCGTCGCGGCCGCGCTGATCCGCCTGGAACTGGCGACGCCGCAGGGAGACCTCGTCGGCGACGACACGTACAACAAGCTGTTCACCGCGCACGGCATCATCATGGTGTGGCTGTTCCTGATCCCGTCGATCCCGGCTGTCCTCGGGAATTTCCTGTTGCCGCTGATGATCGGCGCGCGCGACCTCGCATTCCCGCGGCTGAACCTCGCCAGCTGGTATTTGTACATGCTGGGCGGGGCGATCGTGCTGTGGGCACTGCTGGCCGGCGGCGTCGATACCGGATGGACGTTCTACACGCCGTTCTCGTCGATGTTCTCGAACTCGCACGTCGTGGCGGCGCTCGCCGGGGTGCTCGTGCTCGGGTTCTCCTCGATCCTCACGGGCCTGAACTTCATCGTCAGCGTGCACACGCTGCGCGCGCCGGGCCTCGGCTGGTTCCGCCTGCCGCTGTTCGTCTGGGCCAACTACGCGACGTCGCTGATCCTCGTACTGGCCACGCCCGTGCTGGCGATGACGCTCGTCCTCGTCGTCATCGAGCGCCTGTTCCAGGTCGGGATCTTCGACCCCGCGCTCGGCGGCGACCCGCTGCTGTTCCAGCACCTGTTCTGGTTTTACTCGCACCCCGCCGTGTACGTCATGGTGCTGCCGGCGATGGGCGTGGCCAGCGAGATCATCCCGTGCTTCGCGCGCCGTCCCGTGTTCGGCTACCGCTTCATGGCCTATGCGATCCTCGCCATCGCCGTCATCGGCTTCCTCGTGTGGGGCCACCACATGTTCGTCAGCGGCCAGTCGATGTATGCAGGGTTGGTATTCTCGCTGCTCTCCTTCCTCGTCGCCATCCCGTCCGCGATCAAGGTGTTCAACTGGACGGCCACGCTGTACAAGGGCAGCATCCGCTTCTCGGCGCCGATGCTGTACGCGTTCGGCTTCGTGGGCCTGTTCACGATCGGCGGCCTGACCGGGCTGTTCCTTGCCGCGCTCGCGCTCGACGTGCACCTGTCCGACACCTATTTCGTCGTCGCGCACTTCCACTACATCATGGTGGGCGGCTCGGTGATGGCCTACCTGGGCGGCGTCCACTTCTGGTGGCCCAAGGTGACGGGGCGGATGTATTCCGAGACGTGGGGGAAGATCGCGGCACTCGTCATCTTCGCCGGCTTCAACCTGACGTTCTTCCCGCAATACCTGCTGGGCTATGCGGGCATGCCGCGCCGCTACCACAGCTATCCGGAGGAATTCCAGCTGCTGCACGTGCTGTCCTCGGCCGGCGCCGTCACGCTGGCTGTCGGCTACCTCATGCCTCTTGGCTACCTCGCGTGGTCGCTGCGCCATGGCCCGCGCGCGCCGGCGAACCCGTGGCGCGCGACGGGTCTCGAATGGCAGACGGACTCGCCGCCGCCGGAGCACAATTTCACGACGCCGCCCGTCGTCGTGCGCGCACCGTATGCCTACACGCCGGAGGCGCCATGAGCGCCCCGGTACTCGAGCCGCAATTCGGCAGCCACGCCCAGCAGGACTACGCCCGCTCGTTCGGGATGTGGGTGTTCCTGTCCAGCGAGTTGCTGTTCTTCGGCCCGCTGCTGTTCGGCTACCTCTACCTGCGCATGCACGATCCGGTGGCGACGGGTATGGCCAGCCGCCATACGGACATGCTCCTGGGGACCGTCAACACGGCTGTCCTCCTGACCAGCAGCTTCTGCATGGCGCTGGCCGGGCATGCCGCGCAAGGGGGAGGGCGGCGCCGCGCCGCGCGGCTGCTCGCGCTGACGGCGCTGCTGGGCATCGTCTTCCTCGCCATCAAGGGTTATGAATGGCACCAGGAATTCGCCGAACGCCTGTTCCCCGGCACGGGCTTCCGGCCGGACGACGCGGCCGATCCCGCCAGGGTGCACGGCATGGAACTCTTCTTCCTGCTGTACTTCGCCGCCACCGGCCTGCATGCGCTGCACCTGTGCATCGGGATCGTCGCCTGTCTGTGGCTGATGCCGGCGCTGCGCCATCCYCCGCCGCGCGGACCGGGCGGCGGGAGCGTCGAACTGGCCGGACTCTACTGGCACTTCGTCGACGTGGTCTGGATCGTCCTGTATCCGTTGCTGTACCTGACGGCGCGGGCCGGAGGCTGACATGGAACAGCCCGTCCGCCCCCTCGTCCTGACGTGGCTCGCGCTGCTGGCGCTGCTGGCCACGACGGCCGGCTGCGCGCTGTTGCGCCTGGGCTGGCTGAACACCGTCATCAGCCTCGCGATCGCCCTGGCCAAGGCTCTGCTCGTGGCCATCGTGTTCATGCGCCTGAAGCGCGCGCCCGTACTGCTGCGGCTCGCCGCCGTGACGGGGGCCGTCACGCTGGCGCTGCTGTTCGGATTGTCGCTGACGGATTACACGACCCGTACCGAACTGAAGGCGCCCTGGCAACAGCCGGCCACCGTGGCGCCGCGCCTGGGCAGCCGGTGAGAATATAGGCTTATCGTGTTGTTCCGAGAGCCATCCAATCCCCGCCTGATCATTGACCGCAGGCGGGCAGAGTTCGCCGACCGGGACAGCGAGGAACGCTTCATCCGGCATTTCCTGCCAGAGCGTAATGCCCAGCTGAAGGCGAGCCTGCTGTTCGCGGCCGCGTTCTACGTCGCCTTCGCGACGACCGACTTCGCCACCCTGGGCGACACGGTCGTCGCGTGGATCCTCATGGGCCTGCGGGTCGGCGTCGCCGTCGTCGCGCTGGGCGCCTGGGTCGCGGTCACGCGCCGGCCCGGTTCGGTTTCCGTGTCGATCGGGGCCGCCTGTACGCTGCTGAGCGTGGCGCTGGCCGTATTCATGGTCGTGTGCTGGTACCAGCCCGGGGTCCTGGCGTGGAATGCGATGTCGCAGGCGCTGATCCTGATGGCGGTGTACGTGAATTTCCCGAACCGCTTCGTGTATGCGGTGGCGATCGGCGTCGTTTCCAGCGCCGTGTTCGCGGGCATGTTGTTGATCCAGGGTAACCTGAAGATGGACGACGTGCTGACGCTCGTGTTGTTGCTCGTCCTCGGCAATGCGCTCGGTTATGTGGCGGCGCGGCGCTTCCATGTCGCCCAGCGCGAGCAGTACCGCGCATCGTTCCTGCTGCAGCAGATGGCCGACCGCGACCCGCTGACCGGCTGCTACAACCGCCGCTTCCTGCAAAAGGGCTCGCTGGACGCCGAACTGGAACGCACGCGCCGCTACGGCACGCCATTGTCGGTCATCCTGTGCGACATCGATCATTTCAAGCGCGTCAACGACACGTACGGCCACGCGGCCGGCGACCAGGTGCTGGCGGATTTCGCTGGCTTGCTGCTGACGCTGACGCGCGACACGGTGGACAGCGTGATCCGCTATGGCGGCGAGGAATTCCTCGTCGTGCTGCCGCAGACCGACCTGGCGGGCGCCTGCGCGCTGGCCGAACGCATCCGCCTCGCGTTCGCCGGCATGGCCAGCCGGGCGCCGGCGGGGGCGACCGTGTCCGCGACGGCCAGTTTCGGCATCGCTGCCGTGCCGGTGCTGGCGGACAACCTGCCGGCGTCGGCCGAAGGGCTGACCGGCGCGGCCGACGCCCAGCTGTACGCGGCCAAGCACGCCGGCCGCAATACCGTGCGCGGCACGCTCGTGGGCGCGGCGGGCTGATACGTTCAGCCGCCCGCGGCGCGCAGCCGGTACCAGGCGATGCCGATCAGTTCATACATGGCATACCACGAGCGGCGCATGCCTTCCGCGCTCGGGATCCACGCGTGGATCGACAGCGGCTGGTTACTGAAGAACATCGTGGGCGCGCTGACGACGTCGAGACCGGCGCGTTCGAACACGGCGCGCGCGCGCGGCATGTGCATGGCGTCGGTCACGAGGAGGACGCGCCTGACGCCTTCCGCGCGCAGGATGGCGGCGCTGAACGCGGCGTTCTCCGCCGTGTCCCGCGAGCGGTTCTCCATCCATTTCACGGGCACGCCGAAATCCTCGCGCAGCGCGGCGGCCATGCCGTCGGCTTCCGAATAGCCGCGGTCCAGCGCGTCGGGGGCGCCGCTGCCGCCGCTGACGAGGATGGGCAGCCCCGTCTTGCGCTGCAGGTGCGCCCCGTAGCGCAGGCGCGCCAGGGCGATATAGTCCGGGATGTCGCGGCCATCGTATTCGGGGGCGCGCCGTACCCGTCCCGCCGCGAGCACGACGATGGCTTGCGCGCCGGCGCGCTCGGGCGCCTGCAGGGGAACCGTCATCCGCTCCAGCGGCGCGACGAGGAGCCGCGCGCCGCCCGTCGTCGACAGGACGGCCAGCAGTGCGAGCCCGGTCCCGGCGACGATGCGGCCGGCGCGCGGCCGACGGCGCCACAGTACCAGGCCGACGGCGATCACGATGAACAGGCTGGTGGGAGGCAGGATCAGGTCGCGTGGGACGAGGTTGATCAGGTCGAGCAACGGTTTGAATGTCATGGATGGCATCGGGAGATACAGGCGGCTGGAGTAGACCGCAGCCAGGCCGCCGCGTCAAGTAGAGGCGCCCGCGCCGACCGTCCCGATCGGTCCGTCCCACGCCGCGATCAGGTCCCGGTACGCCACGCCCACGGGCCGGATCCGGCGCTGCAGGTCGAACAGGCCGCGCGGATTGACGACGCCGCACGCCTCGCGCAATTCGATGTGCCAGTCGACCTGGTCGGTCAACGAATACCACGTGAAGCCGACGACCTGCACGCCGCTGCGCATCAGGCTGCGCACGACGGCGAACTGGCGGCGCAGCCAGTCGCAGGCCTCGCCGCCGTGCTCGCGCTGGTCGCGGTTCGTCTCCGTGTGCATCATCGGCAGGCCATAGCGCTCGGCGTATTCGCGCGCGATCATCGCATAGCCGAGCGTCTCGCCGGCGTCGCTGGACGCGCCGTCCGGGGCGACGTGGTGCTCGTTCGTCACATAGTAGTCGCTGCCGAGGATGCAGTGGCCGCGCAGCGCGTGGTCCTCGAAGAAGCGGCATTCGTCCTGCGTCATGCCGTTGTCCAGCACGAACTCGCGCTGGACGGGGCCGAGCGGGCGCAGCTCGCCGAACGCCTGGTCCGTGAATTCCCAGTCGTAGCGACCCGGGCCGAGCCACGTCCGGTGCAGCGGCACGCCATAGCGCAGCGTGTGGATGCCCAGCTGCGCGACGAGACCGAGGTCCGTCTGCCACTGGCGGTAGTGRCCGCATTCCTCCATCTGGTCGCGGCGGACGCGGCCATTCGCGATCGTCGGCGCACTGTTCTCGATGCCGGTGGCGAACATGAAAGGCAGCATCAACGCCTCCCCAGCGGCGGCTGCGCGGTGACGACGCCGGGATCGATCTTGTGCAAATTGTCCAGCCCCGTCAGCAGCATGCAGTCCTGCAGTTCCTGCTCCAGCAGGGTGAGGGCGCACGTGACGCCTTCGCGGCCGCGCGCCGCGAGGCCGTACAGCCATGCGCGCCCGGAGAGGCAGGCGTGGGCGCCGAGGCCGATCGCCTTGACGATGTCGCCGCCCGTGCGGATGCCGCCGTCGAACAGCACTTCGATGCGGTCACCCACGGCGTCGACGATTTCCGGCAGCACGGAGATCGACGAGGGCGCGCTGTCCAGCTGGCGCCCGCCGTGGTTCGAGACGATGATGGCGTCCGCGCCGATGTCGATCGCGTTTCTCGCATCGTCCGGGTTCATCACGCCTTTCAGGACCAGCTTGCGCTGCCATTTGTCGCGCACCCGGCGCGCCGTGTCGACGTCGAAGGAGGCGTCGAACTGGTCCTCGATCCACTTCGACAGCGAGCCGATCGAGCCGGCTTCTCCGATCTCGTGCTCGAAATTGCCGAACGTGCGGCGCTTGCTGCCCGCCATGTTGGCGAGCCAGCGCGGGTGCGTCACCATCTGCATGATATTGGCGGGCGTCAGCCGCGGCGGCACGGCGAGGCCATGCTTTTCGTCGGCCCAGCGCTTGCCCTGCGTGTGCAGGTCGATCGTCAGCACGAGCACGGAGCAGTCGGCGTCGTGCGCGCGCCGCATCAGGCTGTCGTTGACCTTGTGGTCCTTCATCAGGTACAGCTGGAACCAGAACGGCTTTTGAATCGCCTCGGCCACGTCCTCGATCGAATTGATGGAGCACGTGGACAGGCAGAACGGCACGCCGAAGTCCACCGCCGCGCGCGCCGCCTCGCACTCGCCGTTGGCCCAGGTGAGGCCCGCGAGACCCGTCGGGCCGAGGGCAAGCGGAATGCGCGCGGAGTCGCCGACCATCGTGACGCCGGTGTCGCGGTGCGACACGTCGCGCAGGCTGTGCTGGCGCAGCGCGAGTGCCCGCATGTCGTCGAGGTTGCGCTGGACGGTCAGCTGCTGTTCGCTGCCGCCGTGGATGTAGTCGAACACGACGCCGGGCAGGCGTTCCCGGGCGAGGCATTCGAGGTCGAAGATGCTGGCCACCTTGCTCATGTCGGATCCTCCTACAACTCCCCGCGCGCCGCGAGCGTCCGGATGCGCGCGCCCATGCGGCAGGCGAGGGCCTGGATCGTCAGCGACGGATTCACGCCGCCCGCGGTCGGGAACAGCGAGCCGTCGCAGATCCACAGGTTGTTCACGTCCCAGCTGCGGCCGTCGGCGTCGACGACGCCCGTCTCGCGGCCGGCACTCATGCGGCAGGTGCCGAGGATGTGGCTCGTGTCGTCGCTGGTCCACAAGTCGCTGGCGCCTGCCGCCTCCAGCATCGCGCCCATGAAGCGGCGCGCATGGTCCTGCATGCGGCGGTCGTTGTCGGAGTATGCGAACGTGACGTGGGCGACGGGCAGGCCGTGGCGGTCGCGCACATCGGACAGTTCGACGCGGTTGCGCGCGTGCGGCTCGGTCTCGGCGACGGCCACGAAACCCGCCATGTGGTTATAGGCCAGCATCTCGCGGCGCAGCGCCGCGCCCCACAGGTGGCGCTCCGTGACGAGCAGCTGGGCCCAGGCACGGGGCAACGGACCCTGGCTCATGAACGCATAGCCGCCATGAAAATTCTTGCCGGCGTCCGTGTAATTCCAGTGCTCGCACACCGCCATGTTGGGCGGCCCCTTGTACCAGCGGATTTCCTCGTCGAAGCGGGCCCACATGCCGGGGCCGGCATGCGTCGTCAGGTGCGTGCCGACCAGGCCCGAACCGTTCGCGAGGCCGTGCGGAAAACGGCCGCACGCGGAATTCAACAGCAGGCGCGGCGTCTCGATCGCATAGCCGGCTACCACGACGTTGCGCGCGCGCTGGAAGCGCCACTGGTCGTTGCGGCGATAGTGCACGCCGGTGGCCAGGCCGTTATCTCCCAGTTCGATGCGGCCCGCCATCGCGAGGTCGCGCACCTCGGCGCCGGCGGCCAGTGCGCGCGGGATCCACACGATCAGCGCGCTCTGCTTGGCATTCGTCGCGCAGCCGAAATTGCAGAAGCCCCGGTAGACGCACGGCGGCGACTTGCCGCGCGGCGCGGACACGGTCGCCAGCGGCACGGCCGCCCACGGGATGCCCATGCGTTCGGCGCCGCGCGCCAGCACGAGGCCGGCCGCGTTCATCTCGTGCTCGCGGTAAGGATAGCGTCGGCGCGGCGGTCCCCACGGATAGCGCACGGGCCCGGCCACGGCCAGTGCCCGCTCGGCCTCGTCGTAATACGGTGCCAGTTCGGCGTAGGTGATGGGCCAGTCGACGCCATAGCCGAGGCGGCTCCTGGCCTGGAACCAGTCGGGCCGGAAGCGCAACGAGATCATGCTGAAGTGGACCGTCGACCCGCCCACGCCCCAGCCCGAGTTGTTGCCGCCGAGGGCCAGCGCATCGGCGCCGCCGGAGATGCGTTCGTCCAGCCAGTACAGCTGTTGTTGCGCTTCCTCGTCCGATGCGAAATCCTCCAGCGGGCGCCAGAACGGCCCGGCCTCCAGCACGACGACGGAAAAGCCGGCCTCCGCCAGCTTGCACGCGAGCGTGGCGCCGCCGGCGCCCGCGCCGACGATGGCGAAATCGACGTTGTCGTCGTCGCCGTATTCGCGCATGGCGACCCAGCCGCCGCGCGCGAACACGTCGGGGGCGCGGCCGCCGCCCGTACGCGGTGCATGGCTTGCGGTCATGGCGCCTCCTTCGCCTCCCACGGGTCGCGCCCGTCGAAACCGAGGCGCACATAGCCGCGCGGGCTGGCGGGGCCGCCGAAGCCGATCTCGTTCCATGCGAGGGGATGGGCGTAATAGATGCCGGCCGCCGTCTTCAGGAGGTGGTGGATGAAGAAGCGGCGCGCATCGATGCCCTGCCAGCGGGGCGACGCGGCGCGGCCGCCGGCCAGCACCTGCAGCACGGCGTCCTGGGCGTCGGCATCGAGGTCGACGAACGGACTGTCGTGCAGGCGGCGCGCCTCGTCGTCGACGGCGGCCAGGCCCTGGCGCCAGGCGTCGCGCAGCGGCGGCATGTCCGGATGGCGGAAGCCTTCGCCCCGGTCGTCGTGCAGCATCGCGTCGATCCACGGTGTGATGGGGATGGGTTGCGCACGTTCCGGCTGGGGCAGCAGCCGCGCGTTGATCGCGTCCAGCAGTTCCCATTCCGCCGCCGTCAGCCAGCGCCGCGGCGGGACGGCCTCCAGGCGCTGCGCGAGCACGTTGCGCGTGATGTCGTCGAACGACGGGCTGTCCCATCTGGCCAGCACGTCGTAGCCGGGAAAGCGCGGTGGCGGGAGGTCGTCGTTCATGCGGCCTCCCGCCCTGGTCCTTCCTGCGCGGCGCGCAATGCCAGCGCGGCGCGGCCGGCCAGCGCCAGCGCGCTGAAGCTGGGCGGCGCCGGCAGCGGCGGGCCGGCCAGTACGTTCTGACTCCAGTTGCGCCAGCCGCCCATCTGGCGCGCGATGCCGCGTGCGTGGAACACCATGCCCAGCGCACCCAGCCACGTGCAGGCGTCCAGCAGGAAGCGCGTTGTGCGCCACGTCGTGCGGCGCGGGCGCGCCGGGCCGGGCAGCGCCGCGCCGGCGAGGCACAGCGCCGTCACGGGCGGTACGGTGACGGGCACCCACATGGCCGGATGCTGGAACGCGCCGCGGAAATGCAGCAGGGCCGCCTCCGCGCTCGTGCCGGCCAGCCCGAACGCGGCCAGCCCGCATAGCGCGCGGCCGCTCGGCAGGCCGGCGAGCGTCGCCGCTCCTCGCGCGACGGGGTGGGCAGCCAGGCCGATGACGCCTGCCAGCGTGAGGGCCGCCGG
>NZ_JBFUDR010000221.1:0-10990 GCF_056404615.1 Massilia sp. P2_C2
CACCTTCTGAACGCCATGCGCAACGCACGCGAATTCAATTTCGACGGCCTCGTGGGCCCGTCGCACAACTACGCCGGCCTCTCGTTCGGCAACGTCGCCTCGTTCAACAACGTGAAGAGCGCATCGAACCCGCGCCAGGCCGCGCTGCAGGGTCTTGCCAAGATGCGTGAGCTGGCCGCGCGCGGCTTCGCGCAAGGCCTGCTGCCGCCGCAGGCGCGTCCGAACTTCCGCCTGCTGCGCCGCCTCGGCTTTTCCGGCACGGACGCCGACGTGCTGGCGCAGGCATACCGCGAAGCGCCGGTGATCCTGGCCTGCGCCTACTCGGCATCGCCGATGTGGACTGCGAACGCCGCCACCGTCAGCCCCTCGGCGGATACGCCCGACGGCCGCGTGCACTTCACGGCCGCGAACCTGAACAACAAGCTGCACCGCGCGGAAGAACACGTGCAGGCCACGCGCACCCTGCGTGCCCTGTTCGCGAATCCGGAGCGCTTCGTCGTGCACGACCCGCTGCCGTCGACGCCCGCGTTCGGCGACGAGGGCGCCGCCAACCACACGCGCTTTGCCAGTGCCCACGGCGCGGCCGGCGTCGAGTTTTTCGTCTACGGCCGCGTCGAGTTCGACCCGTCCGCCCCCGCGCCGACCAGATACCCGGCGCGCCAGACATTGGAAGCCTCGCAGGCGATCGCGCGCCTGCACGGCCTGGACGCGGCGCGTACCGTGTTCGCGGCGCAGAACCCGGACGTGATCGACGAGGGCGTGTTCCACAACGACGTGATCGCCGTCGGCAATGGCAACGTGCTGTTCTACCACGAGCAGGCCTTCGCCAACGAAGCCGCCACGATCGAAGCGCTGCGGCGCGCGCTGGGCACGACGGGCACCGACCTGCGCGCCGTGCGCGTGGACACGGGCTTCGTGCCCGTCGCCGATGCCGTGGCCAGCTATCTGTTCAACAGCCAGCTGCTGTCGAAGCCGGACGGCGGCATGGCGCTCGTCGTTCCGCATGAATGCCGCGAGACGCCGACCGTGGCCCGCTACCTCGAGCAGCTGGTCGCGTCGGGCGGCCCGATCGATGAGCTGATCGAATTCGACCTGCGCCAGAGCATGCGCAATGGCGGCGGCCCCGCGTGCCTGCGCCTGCGCGTCGTGCTCACGGACGAGGAAGCGGCCGCCATGCATCAGGGCGTGCTGATGACGGAAGACCTGTACGTGCGACTCGTCGCCTGGGTCGAGCGCCATTACCGCGACCGCGTGGAACCGAAAGACCTGGCCGATCCGCAACTGGCCATCGAGTGCGCGGCCGCGCTGGAAGCGCTGGAGCGCATCCTTGGCTTGCCAGGGCTGTATGATCTGGCATGATTTTGGTAGGGTAGGCACTCCGTGCCCACGCGGACGTTTGCGGCCCGCTGGCGTCACGCGTGGGCTCGGGGAGCCCACCCTACAGTAAAGGATCGTTTCCGGAACAGGAAGCACGAATCTGGACGGGACAACCCTGTCCGTATCAGCCGGGAACAAATGGCCACAAGCCGTCAAGAACCCGGCGCAACTATCAGCTTGGAGAAGCAAATGAACAAAGACATGCCTCAAGACCTGCGCACGCAAACCCTTGCTCTGGTCAACGAGAACAGACCGGCCGACGCCTCCGACATCGTGGGCGCCCTGATCGGCGCCTGGATTGGYGCACTCGACGAGGACGACCTCGCCGGCATCGACCCGCGCAACCTCGCCGCCATCCTGTGGGACGCCTTCGCCCGGGTGGCGCAGCGCACCACCGACGGCTGCCAGATCGCGCAGATGCGCTACACGGATGGGCGCTGCGGCATGTCGACGGCCCTGCTGATCCTGAACGAGGACATGCCCTACCTCGTCGACTCGTTCGTGATGGCGCTGCGCCGCCAGCGCGTGGTCGCGTCGGGCGTGATGAATACCGTGCTGCCCGTGCGCCGCGACGAAGCGGGCCGCGTCGTCGCCGTCGGCGAAGCGGGCGCACCGCTGGAATCGTATGTCCTGTGCCTGCTGGCCGAAGACCTGCCGCAGGATGAACTGTCCGAACTGGTCTCCCGTATCCAGATGGTCGCGCGCGACGCCGCCATCGTGCACCGCGACGCGGTCGCCATGGCCGACCGCATGACGGCCGTCGCCGCGGCAGCCGCGGCCCAGGGAACAACGAGCGGCCAGGAAGTCGCAGCCTTCCTCGAATGGGCCAAGAACGAAGGTTTCGAATCGTTCGGCTATGCCTATTACTTCGTCAAGCCGGGCGTGCGCGAACTGGAACGCGACATTCCGAGCCGCATCGGCGTGCTGCAGGATACGTCGCATCCCGTGTACGGCACCTGCCTGCAGAACATCCCGGGCGATTTCGAGATCCTGTCCAAGCGCGACGAGACGCTGTCGATCGTGAAGGCCGACGTGGCCGGCACCCTGCACCGCGACCAGCCGCTGGACTTCATCGGCGTGCGCGACACCGACACCCAGGGCAACACCATCGGCGAACACTGCTTCGTCGGCCTGTTCACCCGTGCCGCCACGTCGACCCCGCTGGCGCGCCTGCCGTTCGCGCGCGGCCGCGTGGCGAAAGTGCTGTCCATCGCGGGCGTGCGCCAGGAAGGCTTCCGTGCCGAGAAATTCCTCGAGATCCTGGAATCGCTGCCGCGCACCGAGGCACTGGAAGCGGATCCGGACTGGCTCGCCCAGGTGTGCAGCTCGGTCGTCTCGCTGTACAAGCAGCCGCGCGCGAAGGTCTTCGCCCGCCGCGACGTCTATCAACGCCACCTGAACGTCCTCGTCTACCTGCCGCGCGAACGCTACAGCGCCGCCGTCGTCGCCGCGCTGGCGCAGGCATTGAAGGACAGCTCGGGCGCCATCGACGTGCGCTCGCAGACGCTCGTCGCGGACGGCCCGCTGGCCCGCGTCTACCTGATCGCCCAGGCCGCGCGCTATCCGCTCGACCTCGAGACCGACATCCAGAAGCCGCTGCTGTCCGTGCTGGACGGCTGGCATGACCGCTACACGGCGCTGACCGACACGGTGGAGGACGTCCCGACCCGCAACGCCCTGCGCAAACTCTTGCCCACGCTGCCCGTGAACTACGTGGCCGCGACGGCGCCGGAAGTCGCCTTCCGCGACGTGAACGCGATTCTCGCGAACGGCCAGCAGGGTTACGTGTCCGTGCGGATCGAGACGGATGAAGCGGGCATCACGTCGCTGCGCCTGTACTCGACGAATACGATGCCGTCGCTGTCGCGCATCCTGCCGGCGCTGCAGAACGCGGGCGTCGCCATCGACCGCGAACAGAGCTTCTGGATCGACACGGCCGAAGGCACGCGTCGTTACATCACGAGCCTGATCGTCGACGCGGATTCCGCCGCCAAGCTGGCGCGGCCGGGCGTCGCCGACGTGGCCGAGGAATTGTTTGCCGCGCTGTTCAACGGCGACGCCGAGGACGGCCGCCTGAACGGCCTCACCATCGAAGGCGGCCTGTCGATGCGCGAAGTGCAGCTGGTGCGCGCCTACATCAGCTACTGGCGCCAGGCCGGCAGCAAGTTTTCCACGCGCTACATGGCCGAGACGCTGCGCCTGCGCGCCGGCCTCGTGAAGGAACTCGTGGAGGGCTTCGCACTTCGCTTCGACCCGCATCTCTCGGCCGAGGAACGCGCATCGGGCGATGCGAAACTGGTCGCGCTGAAGGCGGGCCTGGCCAAGGTCAACCACGCGGACACCGAGGAAATCATGGCCGCGCTGGTCGACCTCGTTTTGGCCACCGTGCGCACCAATTACTTCCAGAGGTCGGAAGAAAATTCGGGCGAAAAAATCATCTTCAAGTTCGACACGAGCCACCTGGCGCTGGTGCCGGAACCGCGTCCGTTCCGCGAGATCTACGTGTTCTCGCGCCGCTTCGAGGGCGTGCACCTGCGCGGCGRCCCGGTCGCGCGCGGCGGCCTGCGCTGGTCCGATCGCATGGAGGACTACCGCACCGAAGTGCTGGGCCTCGTGAAAGCGCAGATGGTCAAGAATGCCGTCATCGTGCCGGCCGGCTCGAAGGGCGGCTTCGTGTGCAAGCAGATGCCGAAGGATGCGGCGCGCGACGTCGTGGCGGCCGAGGGCGAAGCCGTCTACCGCCTGTTCATCGCCAGCCTGCTGGAAGTGACGGACAACCGCGTGCGCGGCGAGATCGTGCCGCCGACGGACACCGTGCGCTATGATCAGGACGACCCGTATCTCGTGGTCGCCGCCGACAAGGGCACCGCGACGTTCTCCGACATCGCCAACAGCATCGCCGTCTCGCGCGGCTTCTGGCTCGGCGATGCGTTCGCGTCCGGCGGTTCGAACGGCTACGACCACAAGAAGATGGGCATCACCGCGAAGGGCGCGTTCGAAGCGGTAAAACGCCACTTCTACGAGATGGGCCACGACATGGACACGACCCCGGTGACGATGGTCGGCGTGGGCGACATGTCGGGCGACGTGTTCGGCAACGGCGTGCTGCTGTCGCGCCAGCTGAAAGTGCTGGCCGCGTTCGACCACCGCCACATCTTCCTCGACCCGAATCCGGACGTCGTCGTGTCGTACGACGAGCGCAAGCGCATGTTCGCGTTGCCCCGTAGCTCCTGGGACGACTACGACAAGGAACTGATCTCGGAAGGCGGTGGCGTGTTCCCGCGCACCGCCCGCCACGTCGAGCTGTCGCCGCAGGTGCGCGAAGCGCTGGCCATCGAAGAGACGTCGCTCACGCCGGAAGAACTGATGCACCGCATCCTGCTGGCGCCGGTCGACCTGTTCTACAACGGCGGCATCGGCACCTACATCAAGGCCTCCACCGAGACCCATGCGCAGGTGAAGGACCGCGCCAACGACAACATCCGCGTCAACGGCAACGCGCTGCGCGTGAAGGTCGTGGCGGAAGGCGGCAACCTGGGCGCCACGCAGGCCGGCCGCATCGAATTCGCGCTGGCCGGCGGCCGCATCTTCACGGATGCGATCGACAACTCGGCCGGCGTGGACTGCTCCGACCACGAAGTGAACGTCAAGATCTGGCTCGACACGGAAGTCAATGCGGGCCAGCTGGACGAGGGCGAGCGCAACCGCCTGCTGACCGAGATGACGGGCGATATCGAGAAGCTGGTCCTGCGCGACAACACGCTGCAGACGCACCTGCTGGTGCGCGAGGCGCAGGCGCAATCGATCGGCGCGGTCGTCGACGGCTACGCCGCGCTGATCGCGAGCCTGGAGCTTGACGGCGCCGTGTCGCGCGAGCTGGAGCAGCTGCCCAGCGAGACCGAGCTGCAGCGCCGCAAGGCCCTCGGCCTGGGCCTGACGACGCCGGAACTGGCCGTCGTCGTCGCCAACGTCAAGAACCGCTTCAAGCGCCTGCTGGCCGCGCTGCCGCTGACGGAACAGCCGTGGGCCGAGACCATCCTGCGTCCTTACTTCCCGGCGCAGCTGGTGGCGACGCGCGATCCGCTGGCGCACCCGCTGGCCAATGCGATCCTCGCGACCGTACTGGCCAACGAATCCGTCAACCGCTGCGGTCCGCTGATGCTGCGCGACCTGGCGCTCGAGCACCGCATCATTGACACCGAGGTCGTGACGGCCTGGGGCCAGGCCTGGGCCGCGCTGCACCTGGCGCCCGTGTTCGAGGCACTGGACCATGACGCGCTGGTGGTGCCGCGCGACGTGTCGCAGGCCGTCGATGCCCGCACCCGCGTCATGCTGCGCACCGTGATCGAAGGCGTGCTGTCGCTGCCGGCCGAACAGGCAGGCGCCGGCGGCATGGAAGAGCTGTCGAACCTGTTCGCCCAGCCGGAGCAACTGCGCCAGCTGATGCCGGCCCGCCTCGATGCGGACAACCACGGCGGCCTGTCGTCGTCGTTCGTGCAGGCGTGGAAAGCCGTCGATACGGTCGAATCGCTGGCCGCCTTCCTGTTCGCGGCCGTGTCGGTGCAGCGCCCGCAGGGCATGTCGCTGGCCGAGTTCCTGCGCGTCGGCATGATGTTGCGCGAGCAGGCCGGTATCGACACGCTGGAGCGTGGCCTCAAGCTGCCGGCCACCAGCAAGTCGCAGGAACAGCTGCGCAACTACGCGCTRCAGGCCCTGCGCCGCACGCAGCAGCGCCTGCTGCTGGAAGTGCTGGAAGCGAGCCGCCGTACGGGCGACATGCAGTCCGCGGTGCGCGAGCTGACGGATGYGATGGGCCTGACCGGCGGCTATGCCCAGCCGACGGACCTGGAGCAGGCCATGCTGGCCGTGTGGTCGCTGTCGGAAGGCTCGAGCCCGGACCGCATCGCGTCGGGCACTGCGGCGACCACGGTCGCGGGCACCGTCGCGAACCTGGCGTAACGTCATGGCGGCCGCTTCGTTCGACGTGTTGCCTGAAGCGATCCGGGCCCTGGCCCAGGCCGACTTCGGCGAGGTGGCGGCCCGCTTCGCGGCGGCCGGCTTCGTTGTCGGCCAGCCCGCGAAGGGCGTGCTGACCGTGAAGGCGGCCGCGCCGGCGCCGGAGCGTCCCGCCGTCTTGCTGTCGGTGGGCGTGCACGGTGACGAGACGGGGCCGATCGAGATGGTGGCCTATGCCATCGAGGCCTTGTCGCGCGCGCCGCGCGAACTCGCGGTGGACCTGATGCTGTGCGTCGGGAACATCGACGCGATCGCGGCCGGCAAGCGCTTCATCGACGCGGACCTGAACCGCATGTTCCGCGACCAGCGCGGCGACCTGGCCGGCACCTTCGAGGCCGGCCGGGCCGATGCGCTGATCGCGGCGACGGCCGCGTTCTTCGAGGGCAGCGCCCCGCGCCGCTGGCACCTCGACCTGCATACGGCGATCCGCGCGTCGCGCTATCCGAGGTTCGCCATCGTGCCGGAGCTGATCGCGGACGAACCGCGGCGCGAACTGATCGCATGGCTGGGACTGGGCGGCATCGACGCCGTCATCATGAATCCGGCCTCCGCGGGCACCTACAGCTGGTGGACGGCCGAGCGGCATGGCGCCGCGGGGACTACCGTCGAACTGGGGCGGATCGGGACGCTGGGGCAGAACGATCTGGCGCAGTTCACGGCGATGGCCGATGCGTTGCACGGGTTGTTGCGTGGGTCGACCGATGGCCAGGGCAGGGCGCCCATCGTGTTCAATACGGCGCAATCGATCACCAAGCTGTCCGATGCCTTCACCATGAGCTTCGGGCGCGATACCGAAAACTTTACGCCGCTCAAGAAAGGCGAAGTGATCGCACGGGACGGCGATACTGTTTATACCGTTCAGCACGACGAGGAATATGTCGTGTTTCCGAACCCCGACGTGCGCGTGGGGTTGCGGGCGGGGATCATGGTCGTCCGCGTCGGTTGAACGCGTGGACAGCTCGTCATTGAGTCCCCCGGACTCAATGACTCCACGCGTTCGACGCACGCCTGATCAGAGCAGGTGATCGAGCAGTTCCGGCCCGAACACTTCACGATGCAGCCGGCCCGCCGGCACACCGGCATCCAGCAACCCGAGCCACTGCGCCTGCATGAACTTGTGCGGACCGCACAGATAGACCTCGGCCTCTTCGCGCGGCCATGCCGGCAGCTTCGCGACGTCCATGCGGCCTTCGACCACGTCGGCGGCACCTTGCGCATCCTCGTGGAAGGTCACGACCGACAGGTTCGGCATCACGGACGTCAAGCCCTCGACTTCCGCACGCAGCGCATGGTGCGCGGCATCGCGGGCGGCGTGGGCGAAGATCACGCGGCGCTGCGGATTCACCTGGGCCACGCGCTTCAGGCTCGCGACCATCGGCGTGATGCCGACGCCGGCCGACAGCAGCACGAGCGGCTGGTCGCCTTCCGTTTCCGGAGTGAATTCGCCGAACGGATGCGAGACCTGCAGCGTGGACCCCACCTGCACGTTCGCATGCAGCCAGTTCGACACTTCACCGGCCGGAGTGTTGTCCGCGCCGTCCTCGCGTTTCACCGAAATGCGCAGGCTCTCGCCGTTCGGCGCGTCCGACAGGCTGTACTGGCGCAGCTGGTGACGGCCGCCCGGCAGGTCGACGGCGACGCTCACGTACTGGCCCGGCTTGAACGCGGGGACCGGCTTGCCGTCGAGAGGCACGAAGCGGATCGACATGACGTTGGCGCTCTCCTGTTTCACTTCCGTCACGCGCATCGGACGGGTCTCGCCCGGCTCGACGCCGGCCGTGCTGTACAGGCTCGCTTCCGCCTCGATCAAGAGCTTGGCCAGCGAGTTATAGGCTTCCTTCCAGGCGTCCAGCAACGGCGGCGTGGCGGCATCGCCCAGGGTGGTGGCGATCGATTCCAGCAGGTGCTTGCCGACGATCGGATAGTGCTCGGCGCGGATGCCCACCGAGACGTGCTTGTGCACGATGCGTTCGACCACCGGGCCCAGCGCGCCCGGATTGCCGATGTTGGCCGCGTAGGCGAACACCGCCGATGCCAACGACTGCTGCTGCGCCCCGCTCGCCTGATTGCCCATGTTGAAGATCCGGGTCAGTTCAGGATGCGTCCCCAGCATGTTCGTATAGAACAGCTTCGTGATCGTCAGGCCGTGCTGGCGCAGGACCGGGACGCTGGCATCGATGTAGGGGCGGGAGGCTTCGGAAATCATCATGGTTCCTTTAATTATGCATTTAAAATGCAGATTTAGACTTCAAAAAAACGCCCGCACGGCGGGCGCCGACTTGTTATAAGTTAATCCTCACTTACCGGCTCGGGCGCCGGCAGAGGGGTTTTCCCCACCGCGCCGTTCCAGAACATACGGTGCATGCGCACGACCTGCTCGCCGGTCGTGCCGGCCGTGGCGTGGGCCAGCGTGTAGCGATCCATCGCCTCGTAGAAGGCACGCATGCCGGCGCGCAGCATGCCGCGCAGCTGGCAATCCAGCTTCAGTGCGCAGTCCGTGCCTTCGCAGTCGACCAGTTCGTCGTCCTCGCCTTCCAGCTTGCGCAGCACCTGGCCGATCGTCAACGTGGCCGGGTCGGCTGCGAGGCGCAGGCCACCGTTGCGTCCGCGCGTCGCCTGCACCCAGCCCAGCTTGGCCAGTTGCCCGACCACTTTCACGAGGTGGTTCAGCGGAATGTCGAACTGCTTGCCGATCTCGGCCACCGTTACCGGGTGCGGACGTTCTCCCGCCCGTTCCAGATAGATCAGGACACGCAGGCCAATATCGGAGAATCGTGTGAGTCGCATCGGTCAGCTCGTTGAGTACGGGGGTATTCTACCTAAATCTGCATAAAAAATGCAGGTTTAAGGCAAGTATTTTTTTCCTGCATTGGAAGTGGCTCAGTAAGTGGCCCTATAATCGCGAGCTTTGGATGTTCATACCGCATCCTGATGACAGTTATTAATTCGCGCTACCCGCGTAGAGGACATGCCGTGAACCAGACCCTGGGCCAAAAGCTCTTTCGCACCAAGACATCCGGACACAAATCCGATGACGGCCATGCCCACGCGCTGGGCCGCTCGCTGGGCTTATTCCCCCTGACCATGATCGGCGTCGGCGCCACGATCGGCACCGGCATCTTTTTCACGATGGTGGAGGCCGTGCCCAAGGCCGGTCCGGCCGTCGTGCTGTCGTTCCTGATGGCCGCCATCACCGCCGGCCTCACGGCGCTGTGCTATGCCGAGCTGGCCGACCGCGTGCCGGCGTCCGGCTCCTCGTATTCCTTTGCCTACGCCACGGTGGGCGAGTTCGCCGCCTTCGTCGTCGCCGCCTGCCTGCTGCTGGAGTATGGCCTCGCGGCCAGCGCCACGGCGATCGGCTGGTCCGATTACCTGAACAACTTCCTGAAGAATGCCCTCGGCTGGCAGATCCCGGACGCGCTGCGTTCGCCGCTGATCGTCGCGGGCAAGAACGGCGGCGTCGAATTTCACGCGGGCCACATCAACCTGCCGCCGATCCTGCTCGTCGTACTGTGCTGCGTGCTGCTGATCCGCGGCACCAGGGAATCGGCGACGACGAACGCCATCATGGTGCTGATCAAGCTGGCGATCCTCGTGTTCTTTTCCGCGATCGCGCTGTCCGGCTTCGACATCAACAACTTCCACCCGTTCGTCTGGCCGGCGGACGGCAAGGGCGTGGGCGGCCTCGCCGGCGTGACGGCGGCCGCGGGCACCGTGTTCTTTTCGTTCATCGGCATCGACACCATCGCCACGGCCGGCGAAGAAGTGCGCAATCCCACGCGCGACGTCCCGATCGGCATCCTGGCCGCCCTCGTCATCGTCACCGTGTTCTATATGCTGGTGGCGATCGCCGCCCTCGGCGCGCAGCCGGCCTCGATGTTCGCCGGCCAGGAAGCGGGCCTCGCCGTGATCCTGCAGAACGTGACGGGCAAGGCCTGGCCGGCGCTGGTGCTGTCGGCCGGTGCCGTCATCTCCGTGTTCTCCGTGACCTTGGTGACGATCTACGGCCAGACGCGCATCCTGTACGCCATCGCCAAGGACGGCCTCGTGCCGCAGGTGTTCCGCACTGTGAATCCGCGCACGCAGTCTCCGGTGACGAATACGCTGATCGTCAGCGTCGTCGTCGGTATCGTGGCGGGCCTCGTCGACGCCACCTTTTTGTGGGACATGGTGAGCATGGGCACGCTGGTCGCGTTCATCGTCGTGTCGATCGCCGTGCCGGTCATCCGCCGCAAGCAGGGGGAGACGGGGCGCAAGGGGTTTCGCGTGCCGTTCGGGCCCTACCTCGTGCCGGGGCTGTCGATCCTCGCCTGCCTGTATCTCGTGGGTGGCCTGTCCAGCACGACTTATACGGTGTTCACGATCTGGATGACGGTGGCCGTGCTCACCTATTTCGGCTACGGGATTCGCAACAGCCGGTTGAACAGGACGGATGCGGCGCAGGCCGAGTTGACGCATTGATCATGGTTGCGCCAGCGGCCGCAATTACGTCATTCAACTGACGCGCGTCTTGCCCGGCTCTTTCCACGGCACCATTTTGCGGAATTATTTATTTACTGTGACAACAGTGTCGCCGGGCTTGAGACCGGAAGTGACC
>NZ_JBFUDR010000222.1:0-10974 GCF_056404615.1 Massilia sp. P2_C2
CATGAATGGGCGCGCCGGTGGCGTGGCTACCGCGCAGCGTCAACTTCATCTGCCGTACCGGCACCTGCCGTTCGGGATAGACGGCGGCGATCAAGGCCCCGCGTCCCTGACTCGCCATCGCGGTTCCGCCAAACGCGTTACCGATATGGTTACCGTCGACGGCTGTCACCGCGAACAGTTGCGCCTTGGTCGAGTCTTCATTGAAACCTGTGTCGCGGATAACCGCTGTGGGACCCTTGTATTCGGGTGGCACCGGATTATAGGCTGCGCAGCCCGTCAAAACGAATGCCAGGATCGGCACAGCAAGCTTCTTCATCGTTGCTCCTTTGGATAAAACCACAAGTCTACCTTTCCCGAACCAACGTGTATATCCTGACAATCCGATTCATATCGCGGCGAGTTCTTCAATCTTCCACTACACCGGAGCAGGCCAGCCAGGGATAACACGACAGGCAGCCAATGCCATATCCGTCACGCCCGCAAATCCAGCCGCTCGATCTCGAAGTCGAAGCATTTGTCGCACGGGCACGCCCATCTCGATCACGGCCAGCGCCTCACGCTCCCTTCTCTTCGCGCCGCAACGCACTGACCGCCCGCGCCACCGACGCCGCATGCGCACACATGGTCTCCGCCGCATCGGCGCTCTGCACGACCAGCGCGGCCGTCTGCTGCGTCGTCGCCTCGATGTCGCGGATAGAGTCGCGCACCTGCTCGATGCCGTCGCGCTGTTCCTGGCTCGCGCCCGAGATCGCGGTCATGATGTCGGCCACGCGCTTGACGGCGTCGACGATCTGGCCCATCGTCTGCCCGGCCTCGTCCACGAGCTTGCCGCCCGCGTCCACGCGCACGACGGAATCGCCGATCAGGCGCCGCACTTCCCTGGCCGACTGCGCGCTGCGCTGGGCGAGGTTGCGCACCTCCGACGCCACGACGGCGAAGCCCCTGCCCTGCTCCCCCGCGCGGGCCGCTTCGACGGCGGCGTTCAGCGCGAGGATGTTCGTCTGGAAGGCGATGCCGTCGATGACGCTGATGATGTCCTGCACTTCGCGCGAACTGGAGCGGATCGAAGCCATCGTCTGCACGACGTCCGCCACCACCGCCCCGCCCTTGACGGCCATGGCCGACGCCGAGGCGACGAGGTCGTCGGCCAGCGCGGCGTGGTCAACGTTGCGCTTGACGGTCACCGTCAACGTGTCCACCGCGGCCGCGGCCTGTTCCAGGTGCGAGGTCTGCGCCGCCGTCCGCGCGGACAGGTCGGCGCTGCCGGACGCCACCGCGCTGGAGGTCTGCGTGATCAACGCCATGTCGCGTGCGACCTGCTCCGCGCTGTCGCGCATCGCGAGCAGCGTGTCCTGCAAGGTGCCGGCGCTCGCGACGACGGCCGTCGTCTCGCGCTGCAGGCGGACGGCGAGATAAGACAGTACGGCGGCTTCGACGACGACGTACGCGGCGTGCAGCAGCACGATGCCGATGCCCGGCCGGGTGAAGCAAAAGGCCGGATAGCCCCATTCCTGCAGATAGTTGAAAGTCAGGTGGTGCACGGCGGCCGTCGCGGCGGCGGCGATGATGACGCGCCAGTCCTGGTAGCAGACGAGGAAGGCCAGCAACACGAAGATCCCGAAGTGAAGCTCGGTGAYGCCGTGGGCCTGGTGGATGTTCAGCGCGCAGAACAGCATCAGGGCCACGGATACCGCCAGCCGCGTGGCCAGCCGGCCCGGCGCCGTCACGATCAGGGCAGTCGGCACGAGAACGAGCGGAAGGCCGGCGACAAAAGTCAGCGCCAGCGCGTCGTATGCCAGGCCCAGTGCCAGCGACAGCGCCAGCAGGCCCCACAGGACGACGAGAAACAGTTTGTCGGCTTTCGCCGCGTGGACGTCGGACGACTGGATCGAAATCTGGCGCATTTCCTCAGCTTCCCTCTTATAAGTTTGAAATAGATTGTAATTTAGCATTTCAAATTACTAATTGGGAAGATGTTAATTTGCAACATTGTCAATCGCCAACCTTGGAATGGTAAGCTTTACGCAGTCACCAGAAAACACATTCGGATGCCGCTCGCTGACTTCGATCAACCGCACGTCGCCAAATCGGGCATGACGCCGGCGCGCACCGCGCTCGTTGCCGCGCTGACGGGCGCACGCAAATACGTCCGCAGGAACGCATCCGTCGCGTCCACCGTCGGCGCCAGCCACGGGTCGAACAGCCAGAAGCTGTGCGGCGTGTCCGGCACGGCCACGACCCCGTGCGGCACACCCAGCGTGTCCAGCCGCGCAACCATCTCCTCGCGCCCCAGGCTGAAGCGCCGCTGCGCGCTGACGATGAACAGCATGGGCGGCGCGTCCGGTCCCACATGGAACAGTGGCGACGCATCGCGCCACAGTGCGGCCTTTTCCGCATAACGCCCGCCGAACCAGGCGCCGGCCGCTGACGGCTGTTTAGCCGGGTCGTCTTCGTAACGGCGCGCTTCTTCGGATGTGAAGTCGGACAGGCCGTCGATGTTCACGATCGCCTGCACTCGGCTCGACACCGCGCCGGGCGTCGCATCGGGATCGAAGCGCGCCTCCCCGTTCGTCACACCCGTCAGCGCGGCGATCTGGCCGCCGGCGGAACCGCCCGCGATGGCGATGCGGCCGGCGTCGATGCCGTAGTCCGCCGCATGCGCGCGCACCCAGCGCACGACGGCCTTGACATCGTGGATGGCGGCGGGATACGGCGCCTCCGGCGACAGACGGTAGCTGACGGTGACGGCCGCGTAACCCCGTTCGGCCATGCAGATCGCCATCGGCGCGAAGTTCGCGCGCACGCCCGCGCGCCAGCCGCCGCCGTGCACGAACACGATCGCCGGCAGCGCTGCGGAGGCGCCGGTACTGCCTTCCGCCGGCAGGTAGAGATCGAGCTGCAGGTCGTGCGCGACGCGCCGCGCATAGGTCACGTTCGTGACGGCGCGCACGGACGCGGGCACGGCGCGGCTGGCGATGCGGATGAAGGGATAGGCGGGCGCCAGCTTCGCGTACGTGGTCTCGGCCGTGTAGCTCTCGGGGGCAGGCGGAGCTTGCTGTGCGCCGTGCAAAGCGCAAGCGGCCAGCGTCGCAGCCGCAACGACCGATACCCCTATAAACCGTTTCACCATGCCTCCATATCGACGCGTCCGGGCCAGTATGCATGCAAACGTCCACCCCGGCTAGTCCGCCTTGCAAAAGTGGCCAGACCAACCTAGAATGGTCTGGCCAGATAAAAAAAGACAGGCCCGGCCACAAGGCACGAGGACCCGTCAAGAGTATAAAAACTATAATCGGAGATTACGTTGCAACTGCCAACCAGATTGCTTGCCAGCCTGGCCGCTTTCGCGTGCCTGGCCGTTCCCGCCCATGCGGACGGCCCTTACCGCAACCCCGACAACAAGAACCGCGACGATCCCGCCGAGGGCACGTATCCGGTGCCGTACCGGAAGCCCGTCGCGAGCGAGATCGCCGCATCGCTGCAGCGGATCATCGCTTACGTCGACAGCCAGACGCCGACCCGCATCGTACACAAAACCAGCGGCGCGCCCGTCACGGACTTGCGCGAGCCGATGGCGGACGCCGTGGTCGAGACGAAGGACGCCGGGTTCGGCCTGCAGGCCTACGAGATGGGCGTCGTGCACGCCGGCCTGCTGAAGGCCGCCGCCGTCACGGGCGACAAACGCTATACCGCCCTCACCGCCCGCCACTTCCGGTTCTTCGCCGACCGCCTCCCCTACTTCCGCGCCCAGGAAAGCCGGTTCCACCTCGAACGTGCGAACAGCTTCGCCCATTTCCTCGACCCGCGCGCGCTCGACGACGCCGGCTCGATGTGCGCCGCGATGATGCGCGCGCGCCGGGCCGGCATCGGTCCGGACCTCGCCGCGCAGATCCGCGTGTGCGGCGACTGGGTCGCGCAGCGTCAGTTCCGCCTGCCTGACGGCACCCTCGCGCGCCAGCGCCCGCAAGCGGTGTCGCTATGGGCCGACGATATGTACATGGGGATCCCGGCGCTGGCCGAGCTGGGTCGCATGACGGGCGAGCGCGCGTACTTCGACGACGCCGTCAGGAACATCCAGCAGATGACGGACTATCTGTTCGATCCGCAGACGAACCTGTACGCGCACGGCTGGAACGCGAACAACCCGGACGCGCCGCGCTTCTACTGGGCGCGCGCTAACGGCTGGGCCGTGCTCGCGATGTCCGACGTGCTCGACGTACTTCCCAAGGACCATCCGGGCTATCCGAAGGTCATGGCGCAGCTGAAGAAAACCCTGCGCGGCATCGCCGAACGCCAGTCCGGCGCCGGGCTGTGGCACCAGATGGTCGACCGCGACGACTCCTATCTCGAGACGTCGGCCAGCGCCATGTTCGTCTACGTGCTGGCGCACGCCGTCAACGAAGGCTGGGTCAGCCCCGTGACCTGGGGCCCGATCGCGCAGGCCGGCTGGAACGCGCTGTCGGCGCGCATCGATACGCAGGGCCGCGTGGAGGGCACGTGCGTCCAGACGACGTTCGCCAGCGACCAGGTCTATTACTACAACCGTCCCACCAGCACGGACGCCATGCACGGCTATGGCCCGATGCTGCTGGCCGGCGCCGAGATGATCCGCCTGCTGGGCAACCCGGCATTCGACATCGAGTACCGCGTCCGCACGTACCACTACGTGCCGAAGGACGGCGGCCAGACCAGCTACCGCGAACATCCCTGACCCAGCCTCGATGGAAGAGCGAACCATGCAAGCGAAAACCCTGTTTTGCGCCGCAGGCCTCCTGCTGTGCGCCACCGCCGGCGCGGCCGAGCGCCTGACCGTCACTGCGCGCCACGACCTCGACACGGCCCGCCCCTCCGAGACCATCGTCATCCCGTGGAAGGACGTCAACGCCGCGCTGCCCGGCGCGCTGATCCAGCATCTCGTCGTGAAGGATGCCGCCGGCCGCGTGCTGCCCTACCAGGTGACGAACGTCGCGCCGCTCGCCAAGGATCCGCAAGGCGTGGGCGCGGCCTATGGCGAACTGCTGTTCCAGCACGACTTCGCGCCCGGCGAAAAGGCGGCGACGTTCGTCATCGAAAAGAGCGACGCCCTGACGCCGCCGTTCGCGCCGAAAGCCTACGCCCGCTACGTCCCGGAACGCCTGGACGACTTCGCGTGGGAGAACGACGTCATCGGCCACCGCACCTACGGTCCCGCCCTCGCCGCGCCGGCGCCGCCCGGAAGCGGCAAGGAAGTGCTGGAGACGAGCGGCCTCGATATCTGGTTCAAGCGCGTCGACTATCCCATCGTCGACCGCTGGTACAACAAGGGCCACGACCACTACCACAAGGACGAGGGAGAAGGCATGGACATGTACAACGTCGGCCGCTCGCGCGGGGCCGGCGGCACGGGCGTCTGGGACGGCACGCGCCTGTCCACCAGCCGCAACTGGGCAAGCTGGAAGGTATTGGCCAACGGTCCGATCCGCACCGTGTTCGAACTCGCGTACGACGCCTGGGATGCCGGCGGCACGCGGGTCGCGGAAGTCAAGCGCTTCACCGTCGACGCCGGCCACCAGCTCGACCAGATCGACAGCACGTTCACGTTTTCCGGTCCGGCCGCGCTGACGGTGGCCGTGGGGCTGAACAGGACGCCATCGGACAAGCAGCAGGAACCGCGCGTGTCCCTGGTGCGCGACGATGCCGGCCACGCGCTGCTGCAATGGGTCGAGCAGACGACGAATGGCGCGTTCGGCACCGCCATCGTGCTGCCCACCTCGACCGGCTACGCCGAGGATGCGCTGAACGACCTCGTGCTGGCGCGCGTGACCTCCGGCACGCCGCTGTGCTACTGGGTCGGGGCCGCGTGGGACCGCGCCGGCCGCATCACGTCGAAGGCCGCATGGCAGGCCTACGTGGCGGCCGAGGTCCGGCGTTACGCGCACCCCGTACGCATCACGCTCGACAGGTAGGGTGGGCACCCCTGTGCCCACCAAACGCACTACATCTCAGGAACCGCCACGCGGCCGCGCACACGACGCGGCGGCCCGCGTCCGCCCATGCGCCACACCCCGGCGCCACCGGGCGCAATGTTGAATTTTCGATACACTGCAAATTTTTTGGACCGACCACATTGATATATTGGTCTGACCAATGTAGAGTCATCGTACAAGTTGGAGCCGTGCAGCACACGGCCCGAGCCACGCCAGGCAGGTTTAGCAAGAAGCATTCATCGGCGCCGCAGCCCCCCGGCGGCGCCGGACGTCATTCGATAAAAACAGGAGACAGCTTCATGAAATACCCCAGCACCACCCCTTACCGCACCACGTCCCGTCAATTCGTCCTCTCCTCCATCGCGCTCGCAGTGCTGAGCCTCACCCAGCAGGCGCAAGCGCAACAGGCCGACGCGCCTGTGCAGCGCGTCGAAGTCACCGGCTCCAGCATCAAGCGCCTGGCCGCCGAGGAAGCCCTGCCCGTCACCACGATCAAGGCCGAGGAACTGGTCAAGCAGGGCATGACCACGCTGGCCGACGTGATGATGGCGCTGCCCCAGTCCGCGTCGCTGCAGCCCTCGAACGCGGGCTCCGGCACCAACATCAACCTGCGCGGCCTGGGCGTGAACCGCACCCTCGTGCTGCTGAACGGCCGCCGTCTCGCCAACGAGGCCATCGCCGACGGCTACGCGAACCTCGATACGATCCCGATCAGCGCCCTGGCGCGCGTCGAGATCCTGCGCGACGGCGCCTCGTCGATCTACGGTTCGGACGCCATCGGCGGCGTCGTCAACTTCATCACCAAGCGCGAGGTCACCGGGGGCAACGTCACCGTGCAGGCCGTGCAGCCGCAGCGCCACGGCGGCGGCGACGAGCAGCGCGTGCAGGTCACCTTCGGCAAGGGCAGCCTGGAGCAGGATGGCTGGAACGTCTACGGCACGATCGACTTCCACCAGCGCAGCCGCCTGCTGCTGTCGGACCGCGCCGGCTACGTGCCCGACGCGGCCGCGATGACCGCGATCGGCCTGCCGCCCGGCGCCGCCAGCGGCGGCTATGCGACGCCTGCCAACTTCACCAGCTCCGCCAACAAGAACGCCGCGAACCCGTATTATTCGAGCGGCTGCCTGGCGCCGTACTCGATCCAGGGCGCGAAGAACACCTGCGTGCTGAACAACGACACGTACGGCACCGCGCTGCACCCGAACAAGCAGCTGACGATGTATGCGAAGGCGACGAAGAAGATCGACGCCGACAATACGGTGACGGTGGAATACGCGCGCGGCGACGAATCGATCTACGGGTACAAGAACCCGACCCAGGCACTCGCCGTCGGTTCGCGCAACGCGCTCCTGCCCTCGACCAGCAAGTGGTATCCGGGCAAGAGCGGCGGCGTACCGGCCGTCGCCGGCATCACGAACCAGCCGCTGACCGTGTCGTGGGCCGTGGCCRACTTCGGCCCGGCGGTCACGCGCGACAACCAGATCAACCAGCGCCTGCTGCTGGCGGCCGACGGCCATTTCGGCAACTGGGACTACAAGGCCGGCATGACCTATGGCCTGTCGCTGCGCAAGGGCTACTATAAATCCGGCTATTTCTCGGGCCCGGGCCTGCTCGACGGTCTCGCGAACGGCACCCTGAACCCGTTCGGCCTGCAGGACCAGGCCGGCCGCGACTATCTCGAATCGATCGCGGCCGACGGCATGCAGAACCGCAGTTCGAAGAGCGCCTACTACGGCTTCGACGGCACCATCAGCCGCTCGTTGATGGCCCTGCCCGGCGGCGACCTGGCGTTCGCACTGGGCGCCGACCTGCACCGCGACACCAACGAAGACACCAAGCTGGCGCAGGCCGCCGACATCACGTATGCGAAGAGCGTCCCCGCGCACGGCGAGAGCGCGCGCAACGTGGCCGGCATCTACACGGAATTCGACGCGCCCGTCACGAAGACGCTCGACCTGAACGCCGCGCTGCGCGTGGATAAATACAGCGACGTCGGATCGACCGTGACGCCGAAGATCAGCTTCCGCTGGCAGCCGATGAAGAGCATCATGTTCCGCGGCTCGGCCAACACGGGCTTCCGCGCGCCCACGTTGTTCGACCGCTACGGCTACCGCACGACCGTCGCCAACACGACGACGGCCGGCCGCTGGGACGACCCCGTGCTGTGCCCGGGCCCGACACCAGCGATTCCCGGCTCCGGCACGGCCGTCGCCGGCGCCAACCCGGCCGACGTCTGCAACGCGAAGCTGAACAAGCTGACCGGATCGAACAACGCGCTGCAGCCGGAACGCTCCAAGGGCGGCACGCTCGGCGTCGTGTTCGAGCCGAGCCGCACGTTCACGGCATCGTTCGACTACTGGCAGGTCAACATGAAGGACATGCTGGCCAACCTGCCGGAAAACGTCTACTTCACGAATTATGCGGACTACAAGAACCTGTTCGTGCGTAACGCCGACGGCTCGCTCGCCTACATCAACAACACGACGATGAACCTCGGCGGCCAGATCGCGGCCGGTGTCGACGTGTCGGCCAACTGGGAGATCGCGCGCAACAGCTGGGGCACGTTCGGCGCCGCCATCGACGGTACGTACCTGACGCGCTTCGACAACCAGCTGGTGCCGAACGGTCCCTGGATGTCGAACGTCGGCCAGTTCGGCTGGGCCAGCAACGGCACCACGTCGAGCCTCCCGATCATCACGTTCCGCTGGAAGCACAACCTGCGCCTGTCGTGGCAGAGCGGCGACTACGCGGCCCAACTGACCAACAACTTCAACAGCAAGTACCGCGACGCCAATACCGCGGTCGCGCCGCAGTTCTACCGCGACATCCCGTCGTATTCGACGTGGAATCTGACGGCCTCGGTCCGCGTGCAGAAGCAGGTCCGCATCACGGCCGGCGTGACGAACCTGACCGACAAGGCGCCGCCGATCACCAACAACACGCTCTACAGCAACGGCTACCTGAGCAGCGTGGCCAATCCGACGGGCCGTGCCTGGAACCTGCGCGTGAGCTACGATTTCGACTGACCGTCGGCTCGCACCTGCCGCACCGCGTCCCGCTTCAGGGCGCGGTGCGGCGCACGCAGTCCAACCGAAAGGAGACCGATGTATCCAATCCGTATCGCACTCGCCGCGCTCGTGCTGGCCGGTCACGCCGTTGCCGCCGACGTCCCACATCCCCCCATCCGCGTCATCCTCGTCGGCGATTCCACGATGGCGACGAAGAGCGGCTACGGCGACGCCCTGTGCGCCCGCTTCACCCCTGACGTCGCTTGCGTCAACCTGGCACGCGGCGGCCGCAGCTCCGCCAGCTTCCGCGCGGAAGGCCGCTGGGACGACGTGCAGCGCATGCTGAAAGAAGGCGCAAGCTTCGGGGCGACCTATGTCCTCGTCCAGTTCGGCCACAACGACCAGCCGGGCAAGCCGGGCCGCTCGAMGGACCTCGTCACGGCATTCCCCGCCAACATGGCACGCTACGCACGCGAGACGCGCGAACTGGGCGGCGTGCCCGTGCTCGTCACGCCGCTCACGCGCCGCACGTTCAAGGGCGCTTACCTGGCCAACGACCTGGCGCCGTGGGCCGACGCCACGCGCGGCGCGGCCACGCGCGAGCATGCCGTACTGCTCGACCTGAACCGCGACAGCTACGACGCCGTCCAGGCCATGGGCCAGGACGACGCCGACACGCTCGCCGCCGCGCCGCGCCCGCCGGGCTATGGCCTGGCCTCGCCGGCAGGCCGCGACCCGAACAGGGTCGAGCCGGCCGGCGCCGCGAAATCGGCGTTCGATCGCACGCACCTCGGCAGCAAGGGCGCCGACTTTTTCGCGCGCATGGTCGAGCGCGAGCTGGTGGCGGCACGGCCGGAGACGGCGCGCTACTTCAAGGACGGAGGCAAGCCTTGAGACGCGCCGCGCTGCTCGCCTGCGCGCTCGCGCATGTCCATGCGCACGCGCAGGACGGCCGCAACGTGCGCGAGCCCGTCGTGCCGCCCGCCTGCGCCGTGCTGATCGGCGAAACGACGCACGCGGGCCGCGACGACGCCCCGCGCATCCAGGCCGCCATCGACAAATGCGCACCCGGCCATGCCGTCGTCCTCGCGCCCAGCAACTTCCGGCGCAGCTTCGTGGCCGGGCCCCTGATGCTCCGCGACGGCGTCACGCTGCTCGTGGACACCGGCGCCACGTTGTACGCCAGCACGGACCCGCGCCTGTTCGACCGCGGCGCCGGCACCTGCGGCACGAACGATTCCTCCGGCCGCGGCTGCCGACCGTTCATCACGGCGGAGAAGGTGCGCGGCGCCGGCATCATGGGCGGCGGCACCATCGACGGCCAGGGCGGCGCGACGATCCTCGGCGCGACGGAGACGTGGTGGCAGATCGCGCGCCGCGCGCAACGGGAAAAGACACGGCAGAACGTGCCGCGCCTGATCCAGTTCGACCAGGTGCAGGACGTCACGCTGTACCGTATCACGCTGAAAAATTCGCCGAACTTCCACGTCACCTTGAACGGCATCGACGGGTTCACCGCCTGGGGCGTCACCATCGACACGCCGCACGACGCGCGCAACACGGACGGCATCGACCCGATCTCGTCGCGCAACGTCACCATTGCGCACAGCGTCATCCGCACGGGCGACGACAACGTGGCCGTCAAGGCCGGCGGCGGCGGGCCGACGGAAAACGTCTCCATCCTGCACAACCGCTTCTACAGCGGCCACGGGATGTCGATCGGCAGCGAGACGAATGGCGGCGTGCGCAACGTGCTCGTCGACGACCTGACGATGGACGGCACCACGTCCGGCCTGCGCATCAAGAGCAACGACACGCGCGGCGGACGCGTCGAGGGCATCGTCTACCGCGACGTCTGCCTGCGCGGCATCCGCTCGCCCATCGAGATCACGACGCATTACGAACAGCCCGCGCAGCCGGGCAACCTGATCCCCGAGTACGCCGGCATCCGCCTGCAGGGGGTACGCAGCACGACGCCGGGCCGCATCCTGCTGCAGGGC
>NZ_JBFUDR010000223.1:0-10906 GCF_056404615.1 Massilia sp. P2_C2
CCTTTCAGCGCCAGCGTCATCCAGCGCGTGATCGGGCGATACCACTGGTGTTCATAGATCACGCGGTAGTACTTGGCGTCGCCGACGGCGTCGATTTCCAGGTTGGCGCGCTGGTAGCGGCCGCGGGTCGGGGTGATGGCGGAATCGCGCGAGTCGCGGCCCCAGGCCACGGTCAGCGGGATCGCGTTCGTCGTTGCCTCGCCCACGCCGGTCGCCTTCGCCGTCGCGTCCTTCGAGTTCTGCATCACGAACTGCTTGTACAGCGTCGGCGAGCTTTCGTCCGTCTCGAGGCGCGTGCGCTCCAGGCCCGCGCCGAAGTAGACCGTGTCGATTTCCGAGAACGGCACGCCGAACGTCAGGTTGCCGCCCTGCTGGCGCACGGTGTACGAACCGATGTTCAGCGCCGGCGGACGCGACGTGCGCAGGTACAGCTGGAAGGCGCGCGAGATGCCGTCGTCCGTGAAGTACGGATTGGTCTGCGCGAACGAGATCGTGCGGTTGTAGCGGCTCGTGTTCAGTTCGATGCCGACCGTGTTGCCGCTGCCGGCGAAGTTGGCCTGCGTGACGGACGCCGTGAAGGTGAATTTCTCGGCCTGCGAGAAGGCGCCGCCGACCATGAAGTTACCGGTCGGCTTTTCGACGACGGCGATGTTCACGTCCACGGCGTCGTTGGTGCCCTGCGCTTCCGGCGTCTCGACCGTCACGTCCTTGAAGTAGCCGAGGCGGTCGACGCGGTCGCGCGACAGCTTCACCCGGTTCGGGTCGTACCACGAGCTCTCGAACTGGCGGAACTCGCGGCGGATCACTTCGTCGCGGGTGATCGTGTTGCCCGAGATGGTCATGTGGCGCACATAGGCGCGCTTGCCCGGGTCGACGAAGAACGTGAAGGCGACTTCGCGCTTCTCGCGGTTGATCTCCGGGTTGGCGGTGACGTTCGCGAACGCGTAGCCGAAGCTCGCGAGGCGGTCGGCGATGCGCTTGTTCGACGCTTCCTGCAGGTCGCCGGAATAGGTCTGGCCCGGTTTCAGGAGAATCAGGTTCTTGAGTTCCTGCTCGCGGCCGAACGTCTCGCCATCCATCTTGACGCCGGAGACGGTGTACTTCTCGCCTTCCGTGATGTTGATGGTGAGGTAGATGTCCTTCTTGTCCGGCGTGATCGAGACCTGCGTGGATTCGACGTTCACTTCCAGGTAGCCGTGATTCAGGTACCACGACTTGATGGTCTCGAGGTCGCCCGTCAGCTTTTGCTTGGAATACTGGTCGGCCTTCGAATACCAGGTGAGCCAGCCGGACGTGTTCAGCTGCAGCAGCTGGCGCAGTTCCTTGTCCGAGAACGCCTTGTTGCCGACGATGTTGATCTGCCTGATCTTGGCGATGTCGCCCTCGTCCACGTTGAACATCACGTTCACGCGGTTGCGTTCGATCGGGGTGACGGTCGTGGTGATCTTGACGCCGTACAGGCCGTGCGACAGGTACTGGCGCTTGAGTTCCTGCTCGGCGCGGTCGACCGACGCCTTGTCGAAGATCTTGGTCTCGCCGACGCCGATTTCCTTCAGCGCCTTGACGAGCATGTCCTTTTCGAATTCCTTGGTGCCGGTGAAGTCGACGGACGCGATGGACGGACGCTCCTCCACCAGCACCACGAGCACGCCGTTTTCCTCTTCCAGGCGGATGTCCTTGAAGAAGCCGGTCGCATACAGCGCCTTGATCGCCGCCGTGCCTTTTTCGTCGTCGAAGGTCTCGCCCACGCGCACCGGCAGGTAGCTGAACACCGTGCCCGCCTCGGTCCGCTGGATGCCTTCGACCCGGATGTCCTTCACGACGAAGGGCGCGCCGGCGGCGGCATGGCCGGCACACAAGGCCAGCACGGCTGCGCCGATGATGCTGCGACGGGAGGGCAAGGCAAAACGCGGCTGGGCAAAACGTTCGGGTTGTAAATTCATCGGTTAGATCAATGGGTCAGTCATTGGACAACGTTACGAGCAGCGCACTCCGGCGCCCGCCGCAGGCGCAGCGTACGCATCGGAGTGCCGTGTGTTCAGAGCAGTCGCACCAGGTCGTTGAAGACGGCAAGCGCCATCAGCATGAACAGCAGGCCCACCCCGGCACGCTGCGCGATCTCGCCGATCCGCGCGGGCAAGGGTCGCCCGGTCAAAACTTCCAGCGAATAATACAGCAAATGGCCACCGTCCAGAACGGGAATTGGTAACAGATTCATTACTCCCAGGCTGATCGAGATGAACGCGATGAACTCGAGGAAGGGCTCGATGCCCGAGCGCGCCGTCTGTCCGGCGACGTCCGCAATCGTGATCGGACCGGTCACGTTTTTCAGCGAGACCTCGCCCGTGATCATCCGCGCGATCATCTTGACGCTCATCGCGCTCGTCTCCCACGTGCGCTGTGCGCCCTTGGCGACGGCGGCCAGCGGACCCGCCTTCACCGTCACCATCTCGGGCGCCTGCGCGATCTCCAGCTTCACGAGGCCCTTGCCCGTCTGCGGGTTGCGCTCGGGCGTCAGGGGCAGTACGAGCTGCTCGCCGCCCCTCTGCACGCCCACCTGCAAGGTCTTGCCCGCCGCGCCGCGTACGGCCTCGACGAAGGCGATGCCATCGATGACAGGCTTGCCGTCGATGGTTTGCACGAGGTCGCCCCGGCGCAGGCCCGCGCGCGCGGCGGCGCCGTCCGGCAGGACCTTGTCCACGGCGGGCCGCGGGCGCCACATCTGCATGCCGAGGGCAGCCAGCACGTCGCCGTCGACATCCAGGTTCGCCATGCGGTCGGCGGACAGCACGGCGCGGTACGGGGCGGCGCTTGTCGCCCCCTTCTCCGCCCCGAGGGTCGCGCTGCGCAGGGTCAGTTCGGCCGCATGCTTGTCGATGGCGGCGCGCACGATCTCCCAGCGCAGTTCCGTCCACGTCTGCACGGGGCGGCCATTGACGGCGGTGACGACGTCGCCGCCGCGCACGCCGGCCTGGTACACGGCGGACGCCTGCGCCATCGGCCGCAGGCGCGTGCCCGGCTCCTCCTTGCCGTGCATGAACAGCGCGGCCAGCACGACGATGGCCAGGATGAAGTTGGCGACGGGGCCCGCGGCCACGATGGCGATGCGCTTCCACACGTTCTGCCGCGTGAATTCGCGCGGCAGGTCACGGTCGTCGGTGGGCGCCGTGGACGGATCGCGGGCGTCGAGCATCTTGACGTAACCGCCGATGGGCAGCGCCGAGATCGCCCATTCCGTCTGGTCCGGGCCAACGCGGCGCGACCACACGATGCGGCCCATGCCGATCGAGAAGCGCAGCACCTTCACGCCGCACAGGCGCGCGACGACGTAGTGTCCCAGTTCGTGAAAAATGATCAGCGGCCCAAGCGCCAGGACAAATGCCAGCAGGGTGTGAATCAGGTTCATGATTGTCTCCCGTCAGGGCCCGCTTATATCGCTACAACGCATGCACGATGCGTTCGGCCGCGTCGCGGGCACGCGCGTCCTGGGCCATGACGGCCTCGATGCTGCAGGCGGCGCCGTGCGGATTCTCGTCCATCACGCGCTGTACGACGCGGTCGATGGCGCGGAAGCCGATACGGCGCTCCAGGAATGCCTGGACCGCGACTTCATTCGCCGCGTTCAATAAAGCCGGCGCCGTGCCGCCCGCGCGCAAGGCGTCGAATGCAAGGGCGAGGCAGGGGAAGCGGTCGAAGTCCGGCTTGTGGAATTCCAGCGCGGCCCATTGCGTCAGGTCGAGCTGGGCCACGCCGGACGCGATCCGTTCGGGGAACGCGAGGGCGTGGGCGATCGGGGTACGCATGTCCGGATTGCCAAGCTGGGCCAGCACGGAGCCGTCCACGTACGACACCATCGAGTGGATCACGCTTTGCGGGTGGATCACGACCTCGATGCGGTCGGCCGGCGCGCCGAACAGCCAGTGCGCCTCGATCACTTCCAGGCCCTTGTTCATCATCGTGGCCGAATCGACCGAGATCTTGCGGCCCATCGACCAGTTCGGATGCTTGCACGCTTCTTCCGGCGTGACGGCCTCGAGCGTCTCGACGGCGCGCTGGAGGAACGGGCCACCCGATGCCGTCAGCAGCACCTTGGCCACGCCCGCGGCGTCCGGCGACCTCGAATACGTGGCCGGCAGCGACTGGAAGATCGCATTGTGCTCGGAGTCGATGGGCAGCAAGGTGGCCTTGTGTTCCCGCACGGCATCCATGAACAGCTGGCCGGACATCACGAGCGCTTCCTTGTTCGCCAGCAGCACCTTCTTGCCGGCGCGCGCGGCCGCGAGCGTGGGCGCGAGGCCGGCGGCACCGACGATGGCAGCCATCACCGTGTCGGTGTCCGGGCTGGACGCGATCTCGCACAGCGCCGCCTCGCCGTGGGCGACGTCGACGGGGAGATCCCCCAGCAGGTCGCGCAGGCGCACGGCGGCCTGCGCCGTGCCGACGACGGCGCGCTGCGGCCGGAACACGCGGCATTGGGCAGCGAGGGCGTCCACGCGTTCATGCGCGCTCAGGGCGTGGACGCGGTATTTGTCGGGATGACGTGCGAGCACGTCGAGGGTCGAGACGCCGATCGAACCGGTGGCGCCCAGGATAGTGATGCGTTGCATGTTGCGTTCCATTGTCAAGGTCGTTCCAACATGGACGGGCACGGCGACGACAGGTCAGCGGCGCCATGTAGGGATTCTGGCACGACAGGCGCCCCGATGGCGCCCGCCCTGTCCGAACGACCCGTTTGTTACAGGCGCGCGCCGATCAGGGCGGCGAGCGGCAGCACGGGGATGAGCGCGTCGATCCGGTCGAGCACGCCGCCATGGCCAGGCAGCAGGTTGCTGCTGTCCTTCATGCCGGCGCGCCGCTTGAGCTGGGATTCGAACAGGTCGCCGACGATGCTGGCGGCGACCATCAGCACGAGCACCACGGCGAGCACCGGCCAGCCATACGTGTGCTGGACCCGTGCGGCGAAGGTGGTCGCAAAGGCGTCGCCGCCGAACTGGACCGACAGGGCGCCCAGCAGGAGCACGGCGATGCCGCCGCCGATCGCCCCTTCCCACGACTTACCGGGCGAGATCGAGGGTGCCAGCTTGCGCCGGCCGAATGCCTTGCCGGCGAAATAGGCGCCGATGTCGGCCACCCACACGATCGCCAGGACGGACAGCAGGAACAGCGGCGAGTGCGAGTACAGCGAGACGATGGAGGCGAAGCAGCCGACGACGGCGAACGCGTACACGAGCGACAGCAGCGTGTTCGCGGGCGTCCCGAGCGGCGGCAGGCCGATCTTCAGGGACGGTGCGAAGCGGGCGATCCACAGCGCCACGCTGAGCGCGGCCCAGAACGACAAATTCGTGTGCCCCGTGAACACGGAGATCGCGAACACGGCAGCCCAGACGAGCGCGATCACGTGCGCATTGTGCGTCTCCGGATTGAACAGCCGGAAGCATTCCCAGATGGCGGCGCCGAAGAACACTGTCGCCACGACCGCGAACGCCATGTAGTTGTTGATATAAAGGACTGGCAGCAACACTGCCAGCAGCACGACGGCGGTAATGACGCGGGTTCTGAGCATCAGTTTGTCTGGACCTTGTTGGCGACCTGCTCGCCGGTGCGGCCGAAGCGGCGCTCCCGGCTCTGGTAGGACGCGATCGCCGTGTCGAGCGACTCGGGCGAAAAGTCCGGCCAGAACGTGTCGGTGAAGTACAGCTCGGAATACGCGAGCTGCCACAGGAGGAAGTTCGAGATGCGCTCTTCGCCGCCGGTGCGAATGAACAGGTCGGGCTCCGGCGCATAGGCCATCGCCAGGTGCGGGGCCAGCATCTCTTCGGTGTATTCGGTCACGCCCGGGTTGGCCGCGACCATCTTTCCCGTCGCCTGCATGATGTCCCAGCGGCCGCCATAGTTGGCGCACACGGTGACGGTCAGGCGCGTGTTGTTGGCGGTACGGCGCTCGGCGTTCGCGATCATGTCCTGCAGCTTGGCGTCGAAGCGCGACAAATCGCCCACGACCTTCAGGCGGATGTTATTCGCATGCATCTTCGACACTTCGCGCTCGAGCGCCATCACGAACAGGCCCATCAGGTACGACACCTCGTCGGCCGGACGGCGCCAGTTTTCCGAGGAGAAAGCGAACAGCGTCAGGTACTCGACGCCACGGTCCACGCAAGCCTCGACGATCTTGCGCACGGCGTCCACGCCCTTGACGTGACCCGCCACGCGCGGCAGCAGGCGCTTGGTCGCCCAGCGGCCGTTACCGTCCATGATGATGGCGATGTGGCGCGGCACCTGGGGTGCCTCGGGGACTGCGGTGGTCGAACTCTTGAAAATCATATTCTGGCCAGAAGGCGGCGAAATCTACAAAAACTGCGGTCGCCCGCTGGGCGGGCGGTCGCAACGAGGCGACTGAAAAAGGTGGAACGGACCGGTCAGGCCTTGCCTGCCGGTCCGACGTCCTCAACGATACCCGGCGCATCCTTGCGCCGCAATACAGGCACGTCGACAAACCTGCTGCGCGTTGCACTGCAGTCCTGCGATGCTCGCTGTACTCGCGTACAGCTGTGCTTCTCGAACTGCATTGCCGCCGCTCGCGACGGTTTTTCGAGGCGCCTTTAAACAGTCATCACTTCTTTTTCTTTCTCTGCAACCAGCTTGTCGATGTCGACGACGGCCTTGTCGRTCATCTTCTGGACGTCGTCCTGGGCGCGGCGCTCGTCGTCTTCCGAGATCGCCTTGTCCTTGACCAGTTTCTTCAGCTGTTCGTTGGCGTCGCGGCGCACGTTGCGGACGGCGATCTTCGCGTCTTCCGCTTCCGACTTGCACAGCTTGACCATTTCCTTGCGGCGCTCTTCCGTCAGCGCCGGGGTCGGTACGCGGACGATATCGCCGAACGACGACGGGTTCAGGCCCAGGTCGGATTCGCGGATCGCCTTTTCGATGACGTTCAGCATTTTCTTTTCATACGGCTGGACGCCGATGGTGCGGGCGTCGATCAAGGTCAGGTTGGCGACCATCGGCAGCGCGGTCGGCGAACCATAGTAGTCGACCATCACGTGGTCCAGGATGCCGGTATGGGCGCGGCCGGTGCGGACCTTGGCCAGGTTGCTGCGCAGGGTCTCGATGGACTTCACCATCTTGTCCTGGGCATTTTTCTTAACGTCAGCTACGGACATGCTGCTCTCCTGTGTTTCTAACTATTGATTAAACGTGTACGAGTGTACCCTCGTCCTCGCCCATGATCACGCGCTTGAGCGCGCCCGGCTTGACGATCGAGAACACCTTGATCGGCAGCTTCTGGTCGCGGCACAGGGCGAACGCGGTGGCATCCATCACCTGCAGGTGCTTGGAGATCGCCTCGTCGAACGAGATCGATTCGTAGCGGGTCGCGTACGGATCCTTCTTCGGATCGGCAGTATATACGCCATCGACCTTGGTGGCCTTCAGCACGATCTCGGCCGAGATTTCCGAACCGCGCAGTGCGGCGGCGGTGTCGGTGGTGAAGAAGGGGTTGCCGGTGCCCGCGGCGAACACGACGACCTTGCCCTCTTCCAGGTATTGCAGCGCCTTCGGGCGCACGTACGGCTCGACCACCTGCTCGATGCCGATGGCCGACATCACGCGCGCGGTGATGCCCTGCTGGCGCATGGCGTCGGCCAGCGCGAGCGCATTCATCACGGTGGCCAGCATGCCCATGTAGTCGGCGGTCGCGCGGTCCATGCCCTGCGCACCCGGCGCGACGCCGCGGAAGATGTTACCGCCGCCAATCACCACTGCCAGTTCCACACCCAGCTTCGACACCTCCGCGACGTCGGCGACCATGCGTTCGATGGTGGCGCGGTTGATGCCGAACGGATCGTCGCCCATCAGCGCTTCGCCAGACAGTTTGAGGAGGACTCGTTGGTAGGCTGGTTTTGTCATGAATGGGGCTCCTAGATGTAGATGACTCAAAATCGGGTATTGCTGACGTAGGGTGGGGTAATCGATGCCGGCGGCATCGATTACGAGCCCACGCGTATGCTTGCGGTCCACATGCCCGACACCGGGCCAACACAACGCACACGTCACGCGTGGGCACGGGGCGCCCACCCTACGACCGTTACAAAAACGGGCCTTGCGGCCCGTTCTCTTTATTACTGCTTGACAGCAGCCATCTGGGCCGCCACTTCCGCTGCAAAGTCGTCGACTTTCTTCTCGATGCCTTCGCCGACCACGTACATCGTGAATGCTTTCACGGTGGTGTTGGCGGCCTTCAGCATCTGCTCGACGCTCTGCTTGTCGTTCTTCACGAAAGCCTGGTTGAACAGCGAGACTTCCTTCAGGTACTTCTGCACGGAACCGTCGATACGCTTGGCGACGATCTCGGCCGATTGCGGCTGCTTGCCTTCGGCGACGGCCTTGTCAGCGTCTTCCTGGGCTTTCAGCTGAGCAACCGAGCGCTCTTTTTCGATCAGTTCAGCCGGCACTTGCTCTGCCGACAGGGCGACCGGCTTCATCGCGGCGATGTGCATCGCGACATCCTTGCCGACCTGCTCGTCGGCGCCGTCGTAGTCGACGATCACGCCGATGCGGGTGCCGTGCAGGTACGACGCCAGCTTGCCGGTGGTTTCGAAGCGCTGGAAGCGGCGAACCGTCATATTCTCGCCGATTTTGCCGATCAGTGCCGTACGCACGTCGTCGAAGGTCTTGCCGTCGACCGGCAGGGCGGCCAGGCCGGCGACGTCGGCCGGGTTGTTCTCGGCGACCAGCTTGGCGGCCAGGTTGCACATGGCCAGGAAGTCGTCGTTCTTGGCGACGAAGTCGGTTTCGCTGTTCACTTCGACCAGCGCGCCGACGTTGCCGGCCACATAGGCGGCCACAACGCCTTCAGCGGTGATGCGGGATGCCGCTTTCGATGCCTTGCCGCCCAGCTTGACGCGCAGGATCTCTTCGGCACGTGCCATGTCGCCGTCGGCTTCGTTCAGTGCCTTCTTGCATTCCATCATCGGGGCGTCGGTCTTGGCGCGCAGTTCGCCAACCATCGCTGCAGTAATCGCTGCCATGTCATTTCTCCTAAAATCGGAGCAAGCCGTCGGTTGCGACGTCTTGCATATTGTTAATCTATCCAGGAATTGCTTGCAAAAAGGGGCGCTCGATCTTAGGCTCGGCGCCCCTTTGCTGCTCAGCGGGCACACGCCCGCCGGGAATTAAGCTTGCTCGGAAACTTCGACGAAGTCGTCAGCCGACTTGATGGCTTCCACGACGTCGTTGGTCGCGTTGGCGCGGCCTTCCAGGATCGCATCGGCGACGCCGCGTGCGTACAGGGTGATGGCCTTCGACGAGTCGTCGTTACCCGGGATGACGTGGGTCACGCCTTCCGGCGAGTGGTTGGTGTCGACCACGCCGATGACCGGGATGCCCAGCTTGCCGGCTTCGGTGACGGCGCCCTTGTGGTAGCCGACGTCCACGACGAAGATCGCGTCCGGCACGCCCTGCAGGTCCTTGATGCCGCCGATCGATTTCTGCAGCTTGACCAGTTCGCGCGAGAACATCAGCGCTTCTTTCTTGCTCATCTTGTCGACTTCACCCGACTCGATGGCGGCTTCCATGTCCTTCAGGCGCTTGATCGAGGTCTTGATGGTCTTGAAGTTGGTCAGCATGCCGCCCAGCCAGCGCTGGTCGACGTACGGCACGCCGGCGCGCTGCGCTTCGGCGGCGATGATGTCGCGGGCCTGGCGCTTGGTGCCCACCAGCAGGATGGTGCCGCGGTTGGCGGCGATCTGCTTGATGGTTTTCATCGCATCCTGGTACATCGCCATGGTTTTTTCCAGGTTGATGATGTGGATCTTGTTGCGATGACCGAAGATGAACGGTGCCATTTTCGGGTTCCAGAAACGGGTCTGGTGGCCGAAGTGAACACCGGCTTCCAGCATTTCGCGCATAGTGACAGACATTGAATTCTCCAGGGTTGGTTCTTGAATAACGGCCAGTCCACCCGTTCCCGGGCACCCTTGTCGGCCGCATTCGCGATTTAAAAAATGAAGCTTGCCCGATACGAACACGAGCAACCCGAGATTCTAGCGGGATTTGACATGGATTTCAAGCTCGGGCATGCAGCCGTGCCCCGCGCTGCCACCGGGCACTCTCCCCCGCCGCGGCCCGACCGGCCACCGAATCACATATAATCAGCGATACAGAACACATTGCAGAACGGATTATCATGGCAATCTCCATCAAGACCACGGAAGACATCGAGGGCATGCGCATCGCCGGCCGCCTCGGTGCCGAGGTGCTCGACTACATCACCCCCTTCGTCAAGCCGGGCGTGACCACCGGCGAACTGGACCGCCTGTGCCATGAATACATGGTCAACGTGCAAGGCACCGTCCCGGCGCCGCTGAACTATGCACCGCCGGGCTACCCGCCGTTCCCGAAGGCCGTCTGCACGTCCGTGAACGACGTGATCTGCCATGGCATTCCAGGCGACAAGGTCCTCAAGAATGGCGACGTCGTGAACATCGACGTCACCGTGATCACGAAGGATGGTTATCATGGTGATAACAGCCGCATGTTCTTCATCGGCGAACCGTCGAAGCTGGCACGCCGCCTGGCGGAGATCACGTACGAATGCATGTGGCTCGGCATTTCCAAGGTGAAGCCGGGCGCGCGCCTGGGCGACATCGGCCACGTGATCCAGCAGCATGCGGAAAACGCCGGCTACTCCGTCGTGCGCGAATTCTGCGGCCATGGCATCGGCAAGGTTTTCCATGAGGAACCGCAGGTGCTGCACTACGGCCGTCCGGGCACGGGCGAGGAACTCAAGGCCGGCATGATCTTCACGATCGAGCCGATGATCAACGCGGGCCGCCGCGAGATCCGCGAGATGCCGGACGGCTGGACCATCAAGACGAAGGACCGCAGCCTGTCGGCCCAGTGGGAACAC
>NZ_JBFUDR010000224.1:0-10790 GCF_056404615.1 Massilia sp. P2_C2
CGCCCAGCCGTCGGCGCCGGCATCGCTGCCGGGCGCCTCCGGCGCCGTGTTCTGGGCCGATGCGGCAGCGGAGGCGGACGCCGCCGCGGGCGCGCTGGCTGGCGCGGCAGCCGGTGCCGTGACTGGTGCCGTCACTGGTGCGGTGGCGGCGGACGGGGCCCAGCCAGTCCAGGCCAGTGCGCTCGGCAGGAATTTCGGCGGATCGAGCAATACGAGGGTCAGCGCGCCGCCGCCCGCGAACGCGGCCAGCATCAGGCCCCACCAGCGCGGATCGCGCAACGCGCGCCAGCGCGACGGCTTCTCGACCTGGCGCGGCTCCCAGTGCTGGTCGCCTCTCGCCTTGTCGCGGCCCTCGTCGCCATGCGTGCTCTCCAGCCACTCGACTTCCCACTCTTCCGACGCGATCCAGTCGTCGTGCTCCTTGCGCCGGACGGGATCGGACAGGATGTTATAGGCCGTGTTGACGATGGCCATGATGCGCGCCGCGCGTTCGTCGCCCGGGTTCTTGTCGGGATGGTATTTCTGACTCAGGGCCTTGTAGGCCGCACGAATGACTTCCTGCGGGGCATGGCGCGACACCTTCAGGTTGTCATAATGGGTATGGATCTTGGCCATGGTCGGAGTCAGGTTGCACGGGCGCCGCTGCTATTCTAATACTAGCCGATTGAGCCCATGACGGCAGAGGCACAGGGGCCCCCTGCCGTATGGACGGCATTACAGCATAGCCGGGTTTGTGTCCACCGCGCAAGATGTCAGTATCACAACTTGTGGCTGCGGTCCGCGCGTTCGATGGCCGGCTCGGCCACGACATCCCTGCCGACGATGAGTACCTTGAACAATTCCCCCATTTCAGCCGGCGACACGAGCTTTTGCACCGCCTTCGATTGCGGCAGGTAGCGCAGCGCGTCTTCCGGATCCGTGCGCAACAGCAGTTCGCCGATGCCGGACGCCAGCAGGAAGGCGGCCTGGCTCATATAGCCGAGCACGTCCAGTCCGGCGCCATGGGCCGCCAGCGCCATCGCCGTGAAATCGACGTGCGCCGTGATGTCCTGCAGGCCCGGCAGGTAGAAGGGATCCGGATGCGCATGGTGGCGGTAATGACACATCAGCGTGCCGCTCRTGCGTTCGTCGAAATAGTATTCGTGGGCGGGGAAACCGTAATCGATCAGGATCGCGGCGCCCTTGCCCTTTTCAAACATCTGCGCCAGCGAGCGCATGAAGCCGCACGCGATGGGGTGTACTTCGGTGAGATAACCGTCCTGCAGGGCGTCGCCTTCAGCGATTTGGCTTTCAATCTGGCGTTCGATCTGCTCCAGCAGGGCGGCATCTGCCAGGGCCGGCGCGAAGGCAAAATGGCCGGCGTCGACCGTCACCATCTGGCGCTGCCAGCGGCCGCCGTCGCGCACGACCAGCTCGACCGGCATCGCATCGAGCACCTCGTTGGCGAGGACGACGCCGTGGAACGCGTCGGGAAACCCGTTCATCCAGCGCACCTGCGGGAAATCCTTCAGTGCCTCMTGCTGGCGCGCGCGCAGCTCGCCCGACAGTTCGATGATCGTATAACTGTCGACGCGCACGCCAAGTTCGGCCAGCGTCGTCAGCACGTCAACCGCGAGTTTACCGGTACCGGCGCCGAATTCGATGATGTTGGGGCCACTTTGGGCCATAATAGCGGCGGCCGCGCGCGCCAGCGTGGCGCCGAACAGCGGGCTGATCTCGGGCGAGGTGGTGAAATCGCCATCGCGGCCCAGCTTGGCCGCACCGCCGCTGTAATAGCCGAGATTCGGCGCGTACAGGGCCAGTTCCATGAAACGCGAAAACGGGATGGCGCCGCCCTGGTCGGCGATCTCGGCAGCGATCATGCGCTGCAAGGCGTGGGACGCGGCCAGCGCGTCGCTGGAGGGAAGAGGTAGGGACATCCGGCCATTGTAGCGAGAATCGGCAGGGACCAACAAACGCACGGCCGGCCCGCCGGCGCGGCATGCATTCACGATGATACAGCTAGACTCACATCATAATCCAACCGACGCCGCCGCCAGCCGCGCGCGCGTGGCCCTCGTCACCGGCGCCGGACGGCGCATCGGCCGCGCCATCGCGCTCGGCCTGGCGGAAGCCGGCTGGGACGTCGCCGTGCACTACCGCCAGTCGGCGGCGGACGCCGACGAGGTCGTGGCGGCGATCCGCGCCCTGGGCCGGCGCGCCGTCGCGCTGCACGCCGACCTGGCAGATGACGCGGCCGTGCACGCCCTGCCGGGCCAGGCCGTGCACCTGCTGGGCGGACTGGATTGCATCGTCAACAACGCTTCGTTGTTCGAATACGACAAGCCGAGCACGTTTTCTCCCGCCCTGCTGGCCGCCCACATGCAGTGCAACGTGGCCGCGCCGCTGCTGCTCGCGCAGGCCCTGCACGCGCTCGTGCCGGACGGCGGCCAGGCCGTCGTGATCAACCTGCTCGACCAGAAACTGTACAATCTCAACCCGGATTTTTTGTCGTACACGTTGTCCAAGGCGGCATTGCAGACGGCCACCACGATGCTGGCCCAGGCATTGGCGCCGAAACTGCGCGTCGTCGGCGTCGCGCCCGGCATCACGCTGGTCTCCGGCGACCAGAGCCCGGACGGCTTCGAGCGCGCGCACCAGGTCACGCCGCTGGGGCGCTCGTCCACGCCGCAGGACATCGTCGACGCCGTGTGCTACGCGGCGAACGCCAGGGCGCTGACCGGCACCACCCTGCTCGTCGACGGCGGCCAGCACCTGATGCCGCTGGCGCGCGACGTGATGTTTTTGACCGAATAACCCCTCCTTTTATTTCGAAGGTTTCCTATGTTGTCCGCCCTGTTCTACCCGCAACTGCGCGACTGCCGCAGGCTGTTCCTGCGCAATTACGAAGTCATGATCAACATCGGTGTCCATGAGTTCGAAAAGAAGGGCGAGCAACGCGTCCTGATCAATGTCGACCTGTACATCCCGCTCGCCCTGTCGACGCCGAAGGACGACCAGTTGCACGAAGTGGTCGACTATGACTTCATGCGCGAGACGATCGCCCGGCGCATGGCGCAGGGTCACGTGCACCTGCAGGAAACCCTGTGCGACGACGTCGTGAAGGCGATGCTGGCCCACCCGCACGTGCGCGCCGCCCGCGTATCGACGATGAAGCCCGACGTATATCCCGACTGCGAAGGCGTCGGCGTCGAAGTATTCCAGATCAAGGATGAAGCATGAACGAAGTGACGATGGCCCGGGGCGCGATTGCCCGTCCGGCCGAGGCACCTGACACCGTCGACAAGAAGGCGGAAAAGCAGGCCTACGAGAACAACAAGCTGCACAAGCGCCTGTGCCGCCTCGTCGGCCAGGCGATCGGCGATTTCAACATGATCGAGGACGGCGACAAGGTCATGGTCTGCCTGTCCGGCGGCAAGGACAGCTATGCGCTGCTGGACATCCTCATGACCCTGCGCGAGCGCGCGCCAATCAACTTCGACATCGTCGCCGTCAACCTCGACCAGAAACAGCCGAATTTCCCGGCCGACGTGCTGCCGGCCTACCTGACGCAACTCGGCATCCCGTTCCACATCGAGAACCAGGACACCTACAGCATCGTCAAGCGCCTGATCCCGGAAGGCAAGACGACGTGCTCGCTGTGCTCGCGCCTGCGCCGCGGCATCCTGTACCGCGTGGCGGACGAGCTGGGCTGCACGAAGATCGCCCTGGGCCACCACCGCGACGACATCCTCGAAACCTTTTTCCTGAACATGTTCTTCGGCGCGAAGATCAAGGGCATGCCGCCGAAACTCGTCTCGGATGACGGCAAGCACGTCGTGATCCGCCCGCTGGCCTATGTGAAGGAAGCGGACACGGAGCGCTACGCGGAAGTGAAACAGTTCCCGATCATCCCGTGCGACCTGTGCGGCTCGCAGGAAAACCTGCAGAGAAAGCAGATCAAGGCCATGCTGCGCGACTGGGAGAAGAAATACCCGGGCCGCGTGGAAAACATCTTCTCGTCGCTGTCGACCGTCGTGCCGTCGCACCTGATGGACCGCGACATGTTCGGCTTCACGGAACTGAAAGCCGATGGCGTGGCCAATCCGGCCGGCGACATCGCGTTCGACGAAGAGCCGTGCTCCACACCTTCCGGTACCGCGGGCACGATTCCGCTGCAACCACTCTGACCACGACGGCCGCGCGGCCTACTTCTTTTGTAGCCGCGCGCGGATGTCGTTGACCGCCATCAGGCCGGCCGATTCTTCGTAATGCGGGTTCTCGCTCACCCGGCCACGTCGGTCTCCGCCGGACTGGCGTCGCCCACGCGCCGGCTCGCGGGCCCGAGCTGGCGCAGCGCGCGGGCATTGATGCGGCCGCGCTCCGCGTCGCGCAGCCAGCCCCATTTATTGAAGTAACGCCAGGCCGACACGCTCCGCCGCCAGAACGACACCACCTCGGCGCGCCAGCCGCGCGCACCGGCGCGGCGCGCGTCGCGCACGACGGTCACGTGCGGCACGAACACGGTGCGCGCGATACGCGCGGCACGGCGCGCCAGGTCGACCGTGTCGAAGCGCTGCAGGAAGCGCTCGTCGAACATGCCCACGCGCAGCACCGTTTCGACCCGCATCAGCAGGCAGCAGGCCGGCGGCACCGGTACGTCCATCACCCGGCTGTAGCCGCTCGCATGCAGCTGGTAGCGCRCCAGCCTGCCGCTGGACCGGTGCAGCAGCGGAAAACAGCGCCCCAGCACCAGTTCCAGCGGGCCCGGCAGCAGGCTGCACAGAGGCTGCAAGCGGCCGTCATCGCCCTGCACGCGCGGCGCCAGCAGGCCGACGTCGGGGTGCTGCTCCATGTAGGCGATCATCCGGGCCACCGCGTCGAGCGGCAGGCCGATGTCCGGGCCGAGCAGCAGGTGGAACTGGCTGCCGGCGCCGGCCGCCTCGCGCAATACCCGGTTGTGGGCGCGCGCATCGCCGGGCCAGTCGGGCTGCGGGCGGTAATGCGCGCCATAGCGTCCGGCCAACGCCGCCAGGTTGGGCTGCCGCGCATCGTCGACCAGGTAGACCAGCAGGTGCGGGCATGCCGTCGCAAGGCTGAGCAGCAGGTGCTCGATCCGGTCCGGCGCCGCCGTGCCGCACACGATGCAACAGCTGGCCGGGACGGCCGTGGCACCCATGGTCAGCCCCCGCCGCGCCTGCGCGCCCGCCGGCGCGGATGGTCCGGGCGCCGATCGGTTTCACTCGCGAGCATGTCCATGGCAGCCCTCCGTCGATGAAGATCATGCGTTCAGACTCGCGCCGTGCGGGACAGTTGCAGCGGAATGGACGGCGCTTGCGCGGGATCAGGCCGCGTGCAAGTGCCGCCGCCGAAATCAACTGGAAGAGGTCCAAGGATGCATGGTCCGCAGATGCAGCGGACCATGTGAAAAGACAGGGCGGGTGCCCAGGTTGGAACGGTTCGGACGGAACAGGTTCATCCGCCCATCCCGGACCGGCGGCCCGGGATGGGCTCACGCGTCACGTCAACGCGCCTGCATTCTGGGATAGATCGCGATCTTCTTCACCTGCGCCCGCGCGAGATGCCTCGGCACCGAGGTCACGAGCGCCGCCGTCGCCGCCGGGCACGTGTTGCTGGCGCGGTAGGACAGTGCGGCCGCCAGCATGCCCTCGGCCGGGTCGCCCAGCGCGTGTGCCATGTCGTCGGCCACGGTGCAGGTCGGTGCGAAGCCGTCCGCGTAATCGCCGAAGCCTTTCGCGTTCACGCCCTGGAACTGGATCGTGAAATACGTCGTGCCGCAGTTGTCCATCGGCGTGAAGCCATAGGGCTTGCCGCAGGTCTGGCCGCCGATGAGGTCGACCTGGACATCCACGCCGCGCAGGCCGTTGATCACGGCTTCGCTGGCCGAGCACGTGTCGGACGACGTCAGCAAGGTCACGCGATTCAGACCCAGGTAAGGCAAGGTGCTGCCACGCGGCGCGCTGAAGCCGTAGGCCGTATTGAAGAACGGGACGGCGGTGCCGGGCGTCGTCTTGTCGTTGTAGACCGGACGGTCGAACGTCCTGCCGGCCACGCCTGGCCCCGCGATCATGTAGGCGAGTTCGCTGGCGACGTACAGCAGGCCGCCGCCGTTGTAGCGCATGTCGAGCACGAGATCCGTCGCGCCCTGGCTCTTCAGGCTCGCGAACGCATTGATCAGCTGCTGTTCGGAGACGACGTTATGGTCTTCGAAGCTCAGGTAACCTACCTTGCCGGTCGGGGTGTCCATCACCTTGACGTTTTTCACGGGCGTCGTCGTGACGACCGCCGACGTCAGCGCAACGTCGAGCGAGCCGGCGCCGCGGCGCACGGTGAACGTGTGGTGCTCGCCCGCAGTGGCCGGCAACAGGCCGGCATTCAGCTTGTCGATCTGCGCATCGTCGGTGGTGTTGACGAAATCGATGCCGTCGATGCCCGTCAACATGTCGCCGCGCTGGATGCCGGCCGTGGCGGCCGGCGAACCCGGCTCGACGATCGCTGCCAGCCAGGTGCGCGGGGCCGTCGTGGAATTCACCGACCAGGTGACGCCATAGCCCGTGTCCTGGCTCTCATTCGTGAGCGCATCCCATTCCGCCGTCGAGTAGGTGAAATGGAAACGGTCCTTGGGCTTTTTCGATGCGGTCTCGTAGGGCGTCTTGAGCGCCTCGAAATAATCGAGCGTGTTCGTGAAGTCCGCCATGCGGACGGTCGCAGGGATTTCGTTGTACCAGAGATACGTGGCGTCGGTCCAGCCTCGCAGGAATTTCATTTCGTCCTGCAGCGTGCCCTGGCGGTCCGGGAACGGCACACCCTCGGCATCGACGCCCGTGCGCGGCGCGGCGCACAGGTTCTGGTAACTCATGTAGTCGGCCGGGATCGGATCCGGGCTCGGCGTCGTCGGCGATCCGGGGGTGGTCGCGACCGGAGACGATGCACTGGTGGAGGAACCTCCGCCGCCGCCGCCACACGCGGACAATGTCAGCAGCACCGCGAAGGCGCTTGCGAACAGGCGGATCGAAGGAGTGAGGACTGGGGTGCTGGATGGCGAGCTCATGCATTTGATTATAGTCGGCGCTTATGCGAGCACGATATCCAAATGTAACGTGAGCAATATTTTTTTGGAAACATCGCCTGCCGGCGTCCAGCCCGGCAGGCGATCGTGCACGGCCGCGTTCAGGCGGCGCGCGGGGCCGTGTCGCCCGCGTGGAATGCGGCCACCAGTTCCGCTTCCTTGCGCATGGCCGCGTTCAGGTTGCGTTCCTTGACGTGGCCGAAGCCGCGGATGTCTTCCGGAATGCTCGCGATCGCGACCGCCTGCGCCAGGTTACCGGCCGTCAGCCTCGGCAACAGACTGTCGATGGTGAGTCGATACTCCTGGATCAGGGCGCGCTCCATCCTGCGCTCGGCCGTGTGGCCGAACGGATCGAACGCCGTGCCGCGCAGGCCTTTCAGCCTTGCCAGCACACTGAACGCCTTCATCATCCACGGACCRAATTCCTGCTTGATCAGGTGGCCGTCCTTGTCCTTCTTCGCCAGCAGCGGCGGCGCCAGGTGGAACTTCAGCTTGACGTCGCCTTCGAACATGCCGTCGATCTTCGCCATGAACGCCGGATCCGTGTACAGGCGCGCGACCTCGTACTCGTCCTTGTAGGCCATCAGCTTGTGCAGGTAGCGCGCGACGGCCTCCGTCAGGCGTGTCGCCTTGCCCAGCTTGTCTTCCGCGACGCGGACCCGGTCCACGAACGCCTTGTACTGCTGCGCATACGCGGCATCCTGGTAGGCGGTCAGCAATTCGACGCGGCGCCTGACGAGATCGTCGAGCGCCGGCGTGCGCCTGAATTCCACGACCCTGGCGGGCGTGGTCAGCTTGAGCACGGACGGCAGGTCGTGCGCGGCCGTGCGGCCCCAGTTGAATGCGGCCTTGTTGAAGCCGACCGAGACGCCGTTCAACTCGATCGCCTTCATGATCGACGCTTCCTGCAACGGCACGTGCCCCTTCTGGAACGCATAGCCCAGCATGAACATATTGGTGGCGATGGCGTCGCCCATCAGCGTGGTGGCGATGTGGCCGGCGTCGACGAAATCGACGTTGCCCTCCCCGCACGCCTGCACGATGGCGCCGCGCGAACCCTCGGCCGGGAATTGCCAGTCGGGGTTACGGATGAACGCGGCGGTGGTGGCGCCGGTCGCGTTCACGGCGGCCCACGTGCGGCCCTCGCCCATGCGCGATAGCGCGTCGCGGCTAGCGGTCACGATCTGGTCGCAGCCGATCACGAGGTCCGCATTGCCCGTGCCGACGCGCGTCGAGTGCAGGTCGGCCTGGCGATCGGCCAGGCGCACGTGCGACATCACGGGGCCGCCCTTCTGCGCAAGACCGCTCATGTCCAGCACGAGGGCGCCCTTGTTCTCCACGTGCGCGGCCATCGCGAGGATCTGGCCGACCGTCACGACCCCCGTGCCGCCGATGCCGGTGACGAGGATGCCGAACGGCGTGGCCGTCGACGGGATGGGCGGCAGCGGCAGCGAGGGCGGCGTCGCTTCGGCCGTGGCAGCCTTCCTGGGCTTTTTCAAACCGCCGCCTTCGACCGTGACGAAGCTTGGGCAGAACCCGGTGACGCACGAAAAATCCTTGTTGCACGAGGACTGGTTGATCTGGCGCTTGCGGCCCAGTTCCGTCTCCAGCGGTTCGACCGACAGGCAGTTCGACTGCTTCGAGCAGTCGCCGCAGCCTTCGCACACGGCTTCGTTGATCACGGCGCGCCTGGCCGGATCGGGATACGCACCCTTCTTGCGGCGCCGGCGTTTTTCGGAGGCGCAGGTCTGGTCGTAGATCATCGCCGAGACGCCCGGCATCTCGCGCAGTTCGCGCTGCACGTCCATCAGTTCGGCGCGGTGGCGCACGGTGACGCCTTCGGCCCACGGATAATCGGCCGGGTACTTGTCCGGCTCGTCGGTGACGACGATGATCGGCTTCACGCCCTCGGCCGCCAGCTGGCGGCTGATCTTCGCGGGGTCGAGCGGGCCGTCGACCATCTGGCCACCCGTCATCGCGACGGCGTCGTTGTAGAGGATCTTGTACGTGATGTTGACCCTGGCCGCGACCGACGCCCGGATCGCCAGCACGCCCGAGTGGTAGTACGTGCCGTCGCCGAGATTGGCAAAGACGTGCTTCTCGTCCGTGAACGGCGCCTGGCCGATCCACGTGACGCCCTCTCCGCCCATCTGGGTGAAGGTGGACGTCTCGCGGTCCATCCACAGCACCATGTAGTGGCAGCCGATGCCGGCCAGCGCGCGCGAACCTTCCGGCACCTTGGTCGAGCTGTTGTGCGGGCAGCCGGAGCAGAAATACGGGATGCGGTCGGTTTCCGGATTCGCCTTCGGGATATTCTTGAGCACCAGCTCCTTCGCTTCCAGGAAGGCGATGCGTTCCTTCACGCGTTGCTCGACCGGGTGGCCGGCGCAATAGTGCGAGATGCGCGACGCGATCGCGCGCGCGACCTGGGCCGGGTTCAGTTCATAGGTCGCCGGCAGCAGCCAGTCGCCCTGGCCGGAGCGGCTCTTGACGCTCCATTCGCCCGTGTCGTCGAACTTGCCGACGACGCGCGGCCGCTCGCCGTCCGGCAGGTTGTACAGCTCTTCCTTCAGCGCGTATTCCAGCACCTGCCGCTTTTCCTCGACGACGAGGATCTCGTCCAGGCCGCGCGCAAAGTCCTGCACGCCGGGCGCATCGAGCGGCCAGGTCATGCCGACTTTATACAGGCGCAGGCCAATGTCGCGCGCCGCCTGCTCGTCGATGCCCAGGTCGGCCAGCGCCTGGCGGGTGTCGAGATAGCTCTTGCCGGCCGTGATGATGCCGATCTTCGGCTGCGGGCTGTCCCAGATGATCTGGTTGAGTTTATTGGCGCGCGCATAGGCCAGCGCGGCGTACCACTTGTAGTGGTTCATGCGCACTTCCTGGTCCAGCACGGCGTCCGGCCAGCGGATGTTCAGGCCACCCGGCGGCATCTCGAAGTCGGTCGGCAGGATGGTCTGCACGCGGTCCGGGTCGAGGTCGACGACGGCGCCCGATTCGATGATGTCGGTCACGCATTTCATCGACACCCACAGGCCGCTGTAGCGGCTCATCGCCCACGCATGCAGGCCGTAGTCGATGTATTCCTGCACGGACGACGGGTACAGCACCGGGATGCCGCAGTGGTGCAGGATGTGGTCGGACTGGTGTGCCGTCGACGACGATTTCGCCGCGTGATCGTCGCCCGCCAGCACGAGCACGCCGCCGTGCTGCGCGGAGCCTGCATTATTGCCGTGCTTGAAGACGTCGCCGCAGCGGTCCACGCCCGGGCCCTTGCCATACCACATGGCGAACACGCCGTCGTACTTCGCACCCCGGAACAGATTGGTCTGCTGCGTGCCCCAGACGGCCGTCGCCGCCAGGTCTTCGTTCATGCCCGGGTGGAAGTGGACGTGGTGGGCTTCCAGGTGTTGTTTCGCCTTCCACGCCGTCTGGTCGACCTGGGTGACGGGCGAGCCGCGGTAGCCGGTGATATAGCCTGCCGTGTTCAGGCCGGCCTTCAGGTCGCGCTCGCGCTGCAGCATCGGCAGGCGGATCAGGGCCTGGGTGCCGGTCATGAAGGCACGGCCGCGCTCCAGGGTCCATTTGTCGTCGAGCGTGATGTCGTGCGGCGGGTGCGGTTCCAGCTGGGTGCGGTCCAAAGGGGCGTTCATCGTGTCTCCAACGTAATTGTTTTTATGCGTTGCCGTACCGCGTAGGGTGGGCTCCCCGAGCCCACGCG